>JAXVOW010000220.1:0-2183 GCA_037301995.1 bacterium
CAGCCTTTACATACTCGTTACCCGCACCATCGTCCGACAAATCATCCTCCGCCACATTGGCTGCAAAGATAACCGGCTTTCTGGTAAGGAGATTATACTCTGCCATCCACGCTTCCTCATCCTCACCATCCACCTCAAAGGTAATGGCAAGCTTGCCATTTTCCAGATGCTCTTTAATGCGTTTCATAAATGCGACTTCCTTTGCAATATCCTTATTATTATTCGCCGCTCTCTGATTCTTTGCAATCCTTCTGTCCAGTATTTCAATATCTGAAAAAATCAACTCAAAGTTAATGGTTTCAATATCCCTTAATGGATTGATGCTTCCGTCCACATGTACCACATTAGAATCCTCAAAGCAGCGCACCACATGTACAATAGCATCCACTTCCCTGATATTGGATAAGAACTGGTTGCCGAGACCTTCCCCTTTGGAGGCTCCCTTCACAAGACCTGCAATGTCCACAAATTCAATAACAGCCGGTACGGTTTTCTTAGAATTATACATCTTAGTCAGGACATCAATTCTCTCATCCGGCACCGGAACCACACCGACATTGGGGTCGATGGTACAAAATGGATAATTGGCAGATTCTGCTCCTGCCTTTGTCAATGAGTTAAACAATGTGCTTTTACCGACATTCGGCAAACCGACAATACCTAGTTTCATTTTTCTATATTTCCTCCTTATAAAAGCCACAGTTTTACGGAACCACTCAAAAATGGTCCACCGGACCTTTTCCTCATATACATGGCAACAAAAGGATGAAACCGCCTCGCACAACAGTTTCATCCCTTCACATTTCGCCTTAAAATCCTATTCATCCCAGTTATGATAAACTGCCTGGACATCATCATCCTCGTCCAGCAAATCTAAAATCTTATTAATCTTCTTGATATCCTCATCACTGGTGAGCTCCACCCAGGTCTGTGGAACCATTGTCACCTCTGCCGATGCCATCGGTATCTTCTCTGCCTCCAAAGCTTCCCGCACTGCAGAAAAGTCATCCGGGTCAGTAATGATTTCAAAGCTGTCCTCTTCTTCCGCAAAATCCTCTGCTCCTGCGTCCAATGCTATCATCATAAGGTCGTCTGCATCCATATCGCACTCTTCCTTATCAATGATAATCTGTCCCTTTTTATCAAACATAAAGGATACACAACCAGGAGTTCCCACATTACCGCCGCCCTTTGTAAATGCATTTCTTACATTGGAGGCTGTCCTGTTCTTGTTATCTGTCAGAGCGTCCACAATAATGGCTGTACCATTTGGTCCATAGCCTTCATATGTAATGGACACATAATTAACAGAGTTTGCGTCACCCGCCGCCTTCTTGATACCTCTCTCAATGGTATCATTTGGCATATTATTTGCCTTCGCCTTGGCAATCACATCGCGAAGCTTGGAATTGTTATTCGGGTCTGCTCCTCCCTCTTTCACCGCTACTGCAATTTCTCTACCTATTATAGTAAAGATTTTTCCCTTTGCCGCATCATTTTTTTCCTTTTTATGTTTAATGTTTGCAAATTTTGAATGTCCTGACATTTCACCGACTCCTATCCTTTAAAATACTTTTTCACATGCGTTCTCTATTTTAACACCATATAGTTTCTTTTTCAAGCCGCAATTCATAAAACAGCAAATACCAAAAAAGAGCCATCTCTTACGAGACAGCCCTCATTCTCAATCATGTTCTATGCACCCACATACTCAGATGAGCCAAATGCAAGAATCAGTAAAAAGATTGGTGACAGGAACAACAATCCAAATCCAAAACCGACTCCATGTCCAAATGCTTTTGACAGCTTGAAAATCAGCATAATATTAATTACAGCATTAACAAGCGGTACCAGACATAACAGGAAAAGCCAGCCGTTGCCAAAGGCAATCTTAAACAGCACATAACTGTTGTAAAATGGTATAATAGAAGCCCATCCCGGCTCGCCTGCCTTAGTAAAGAGCTTCCAGTTTGCCACAATCATCAAAACGCATATCGCAAGAATTATAATGGAATATGCGCCCATAAATGCAGCCAGGGTACCTGCCGCCGCTGTGTCATAGCCAGAGCTGTACTCATAGCTTGCTGTTAATAATGATGTTAACATAAAAACATCCTCCCTCATAAATAGAAAATTTACAATATTACTTGTATGACATAAATTTACCAATTCTTACATATATT
>JAXVOW010000221.1:0-14313 GCA_037301995.1 bacterium
TACAGCTTCCGGTATCAGGATGCATATCACGGAATATGTAACATGTTAAGTGAATCTGACGGAAAGCTGCAGATAAGGTATGAAGATGGCAAGGTTGTCTTAAATGCGGTACATCTCATTGATTACAGCCAGGATGAGGAGTGGGATTCCTCACAGGTGACATTTACGATAGAAAAGAAATACCGTCCGATAAACCATCTCATATGCATGGGGCAGGGCGATTTAAAAGGCAGGCATGTAATTCATCTGTTCACGGACGAATATGGAGGGATTCAGCCATATTCAAGGGTAGATAATCCTGTAAAGGATTCTGATTATATCCTGGACAAGTCAATGCAGGTGATGACCGGCATAGATGAGGTGGTAGAGGTTTATGATTACCCTAATGCGGCCATCACAGAAAATTATGTAAGGCTGAATAGTCAGCCGGCAGACTGGGCAGCAAAGTATAGTGATTATTATAAGCTGGACGAAAACGATTCCTACACCAGTCTGGAAGCATCTGAACAAGAAACATATTCCTTACTGGCCAGCCAGCCGGGGAACTGGTCTGCCAGATATACGGATTATTTTGAAAAAGATGGCACAGGATATAAAGCGGTAGAAGGGGATGTTACCACCTCCTATAGAAAACAGACAGCCCAGCCGGCAGACTGGACAAAGAATTATGCCAACTATTACTACTATTGGAGCGATGGGGTGGCTTCTGAATATAAAGCGGTGGACGGAGTGCAAAAGACAAGATATAACATGCAGACCCAAAAGCCCACGGACTGGGAGAAAAATTATTCCCAATATTATCAAAAAAAGAAGAAGGGAGGATATACTGCGGTACCTGGGGTGAAAAAAGGAAAGAAGACAGTAGCCCCGGCATGGAAAGCAAGGAGGTATTACACTTCGGAAAATTATAATGTAGCTCCTAAATGGTCAGCAAAATATTACACTCTTTCAGAAACAACATCTGCTCCGGCATGGATAGCAAATAAATACTACAGTGTTTCAACTGTAACGGTAAAACCGTCTTTTGTCCCGGGAGCTGTTTATAAAAAAGAATATGATTATTTTGCCGAAATGGTGGAATCCGGAATTGAGAAGCTTAAGGAAAGCTCATTGGAGTGTGATTCCATCAGCATAGATTTAGATTTAACAGGCAGCTATGATATTGGCGATATTGTAGGAGCGTTAGAAAATAGGACAGGAATAGCTGTGTGGCAGCCTGTTACAAAAAAGATAGTAAAGATTAAAAATGGTAAGGAAAGTATTTCTTATGAGATAGGAAAGGAGGCATAAACATGCCAGCACATTTAGTAACCGGATATGGCGGGGTAGAGCATGTAACAGCGGCGGACGATGGGAGTAAGAATGCCGGAATTGCAGGAATCGAAAGCTATGTATTAAATACAGGAAGTAAATTTGAAGCAGAGGTTATTTCAAGCAATTTAATCAAAATAAAAGATGGTGATGCCATACAGAAGGGCAGGCATTGGAGGATTGCAAAAAATGACTATGTAGAATGCACGATTGATAACGGACTGCAGGGCTTAAAGAGAAATGATTTGATTGTGTCAAGGTATTCCAAGAATCCGGATACCGGCATTGAATCGGAAGAAATAGTGGTAATCAAGGGCACATCAAGTGAAAATCCGGCGAACCCGGAATATGAAACAGGTGATATTTATGATGGCGATTTAGTGGACGAAATGCCTTTATATCGTGTCGAATTGGATGGATTGAATATTATTTCGGTCACACCGCTTTTTAAAGAGATATCCTCCTTGTCGGAATTGATGGATATCATTAACGATAACGAATCTACACAGAAGTCTTTTAATGACACAATAAGCGAAAAAATCAATTCCCACATTGCGACAGTAGCAAGCAATACGGTTTCGGGACATGTGAAAGTGGATAATGCTTTGTCAAGCACTTCAAAGAACCCGGTTCAAAACAATGTAGTAAATACAGCGCTTTTAAAGCAAAAAACTAAAAGCACATCGACAACGGTAAAGCTGTTAGTGAAACGTGACGGAACAGTCGCATCTGAAACGGTAACAGTTCCGGATGGTGTTAAAAACTCTGATTTCATATTAGTCATATGCAGCTGCGATGTTCCAGCTACCCCAAATGTATCTAGTGCGCATCCGGCAGTGTTTACCTTGAAAGGTGCCGGTGTGGGTGACTCTTCTCCTTATAGTGGAAGCACCCAGGCAGCCAGCACTGTATCCTTAATTGCGGCTAATACTGAGAGCATAACAGTAACTGGTAGAATTATTGCCACAACAACCCTCACTGATAGTCTGCAAGCCGCTGCATGGAAAGCACAGTATGATGAGGTCACTGTAGGTGTAAGATTTATTGGAATATAACATAATAAAAGGAGAGATAACAATGGAAAAAATGAAATGGTTACTATCTATTTTGTGCGGACTTTTATCCGCATTCACAAAGCAATATGGAATGATTATTGCTTTTGTGGCTATAGCGGTTGTGTTTGACTGGATTACCGGCATCATAGGTGAAAAGGCTGTAGGACATGCTATCACCAGCAAAAAGGGTACAATCGGATTCTGGAAAAAAATGGCTTTATTTGCCGCCTTATTCTTTGGCTTTTTCTTAGATTATTTTATCCCGTACTGTTTGGAGAAAATCGGCCTGGAGCTCCCTATAAATGTACCTGTGTTTGGTGTGATAATAGGATGCTACATAACCATAAATGAGTGTATCAGTATTTGCGAAAATATATATAAGGCAAATCCAAATATACTGCCACAATGGATAGTTCAAGTACTGATACTTGCAAAAGCACAAATCAATAAGGAAGATGCTGACGAGCTGGAAGGATTAACAAAGGAGGTAAAAGCAAATGAAGATTAATGTACATGCAGGGCACAACGCAGATGGAAAGGTAGCATGTGGAGCTGTCGGACTGATTAAGGAGAGTACCGAGGCTAGGAAGGTAAAGAATGAGGTTATCAAGCAGTTAAAAGCGCTGGGGCATACTGTATATGATTGTACGGTGGATGATGCAAAGAACGTATCTGCAAATCTTAGCGAGATTGTATCAAAATGCAACGCACACGAGGCTGACCTTGACGTTTCTATTCATTTTAATTCTGGCAGAAATGATAAAAAGGGTGATGGTGACAATGCCGGGGTTGAAGTATGGCTTTATAATACTTCAAGCAAAGCGAAGAGTTATGCTACAAATGTATGTAAGGCGGTAGCTGCCTTAGGGTTTGATAACCGTGGAGTAAAATACAGCACCGGACTATATGTATTAAAGCATACTAAAGCACCAGCAATGCTGATAGAATGCTGCTTTGTGGATGATGCGGATGACATCAAGCTTTACAACTATAAAACAATGGCTGCCGCCATTGTAAAAGGTATAACAGGCAAAACGGTGAGCACATCCGGTACAAGCAGTACGACTGTATCGACTTCTAAAACCTCTACAACAACCGCACTGTACAAGGTCCAGGTTGGTGCATATAGCAAAAAGACAAATGCAGAAAGCATGGTTAAGAAGCTGAAAGCCGCAGGCTTTGAAGCAAGTATCGTTTCATAAAAAAATCAAGGGTCCTACACCTCTTGTAAAAGCAAGATGTGCAGGACTTTCTTTAATATTCTATTAAAATCAAAATTATTCCAATTTTATTTAAAAAGTATTGACGTGACGGCATGCGTGTGGTATATTTATATTAGTAAATGACGTGACGGCAACGAAGTGAAAGGATAATAAGGGTGAACGATATGAAGTTGTATAAAAACGTAGATATATGTGATTTGAATAACATCTTAAAAAAAGGCATATTAAGCCTTGATGAATCCGGAAATAACAACTGGGAGGAAGGTAAAAGAGCAAAGAACCCTACAGACTGTGTCTATTTGTTCCAACCAATAGAGGGTAAGCCGAATGCCTTTCCTGGATATGGAGTAGCTCTTTTAGAGGTTGAGGTCGAGAATGCCCAAAAGTCTGATTTTACAGAGAATGACGTGCATAAAGCGGAATATATTGAATATGTGACAGCAAAGGTTGAAGCTTCGGCAATCAGGAGGGTTTTAATCCCGGAGATTTTTCAAAGTCGTTTGGAGCTCCCAGAGGAAGTTGCAAACCATGTGGAATTTTGCGGAATGACTGCCCAAATATACGGGGATGATGAATTAGAAGAGGCGAGCGAAAAGGCACTTGAGATGTTTGCAAAAACGGCTCCCATCGAGGACAGCACATGTTTTTATTTCTTTCGAGGAATTGATGAAAAAAACCATTTGAAAGATTTGTATGATATAAGATATATTTTTGATATGAAATAAGGAGGAAAAAAACATGGGACTTAGAAATTCAGAGGGGAAAATAATCAGTTATGAATGTTCTGAATTAATTGCAGAATTGAAAGAAGACATCGCAGAATTTGGCGGAGATAAAGTTGTGGCAGTATGGTGTAAAGAATACGAAGGGATGGTAATTTATACCAATTATGATTTTATTGAAAATGAAATGCTGCTGAGTAAATCTGAAATAAAGGGAGGAGAATTTATTAAAAAGATGACCATGAGCGCATTGCTAGTTATTTTGAAAAAACAAAACGAAGCTATTTAGAAAAAGGAGAGACATTATGGAAGAGGTAAGGAAATTAAAGCTTATGTTTAATAAAGGTGGTAGCGGCAGCGAGACCGCCAGGCTGGCAATCCCAACAAAATGGGTTGAAGAAATGGGGTTAAGTAAGGAAGAACGGGAAGTGATTGCAATTGCGAAAGGAAAGCAGGTGTTGTTGAAAAAGGCTTCAGCTGAAAAAAAGTACCTTGTGATATATGGGGATAGCACAAATGAATTTGTAGAAGTCTATGATACGCCGGAAGAGGCAAACGATGCAGCAGATACGCATTGGTATAAGTACACGCCTCAGGAAAAAAAGAAATGCTTTGTCCGGGTAGGTTGCGTAACGGAAAAAATGCTTTCACCTGATGCATTTGACGAGGATGGTAATGTGGAAGACTGGACTGCGTACTGGGATTTAGATGCAGAGGATAACTTCTTTAATAGTGATGATATGTAATAAAAAGCAACCATTAAAGCCACAAACTTAACCCCCTATGTATTCCGCCATGAATATGCTACCATTCTTTATTATTCCGGAATCGATATTAAAGAAGCTGCCAGGATGATGGGGCATGAATCTACTAAGCTTATTCTTGAAGTATATGCTGAGCTGGATGCGAAAAAATCTAATTCAACAAGTAAGTTAGAATCGTTCTTGTCTAACTATTGATTTGATTTAAAATATGGTGTAAATCAATAATATGTAGTAGCATATTTGAAAATTACTCTTAAAAAATATTGGATATATACTCAATAAATTAACCAAATAATAATTTGTATTTTTTGATATCTATGGTAGTCAAATGGTAGTCAGAAAGAAAATGGAAGTCTGCGGAGCCTTGATTTATAAGGCTCCGCAGACACACGTCTTTTCATTGGTAGTGAGGAGGTCACGGGTTCGATCCCCGTCTCGCGCTTATTATTTTGAAAAGCCTGGAACCTTGAATATGATAGGTTCCGGGCTTTTTGTTTTTTTAAAATACTTAATTTTGTTGTTAAAAATCAGGAATTGAGATGAAACGAGTAGAAAGAATGGACAAGGAATGTACGCAGAAGCTGTATGGATTTATAAAACAGCACTTGGAGCATTCCGAAGGGTTTATGGAGTATTTGCCGGTTACGGTGAAGGATATCCACTATTTAAATTCCGTAGATGGGGAAGCGGAATTAAAGGTTCAGACAACGGAGATAAAGAATAGAAAGATAATCCTTACCTATGATGTGGCATTTGTTGACAGTTATGAGAATATAATCTGTAAGGCAACGCTGGAATATTTTGCTTTAAATGAGATAAAATTGGAAGAAATGAACATATAATAGACACAAATATGGTATATAGTTGACAATTATTAAGTTAAAGGAGAGTCATGCTATGAATCAGAAAACAGGATTTCGCCAGAAGGTGTTACAGTTTATGCAGGGAAGGTATGGGGTAGACCAGCTGTCAAACTGCCTGATTTGGGCAGGTGTCTTTATTGCGCTGATTACTATGTTTATACGTTTCCCATTTTTGCTGGTATTGAGCTGGATATGTATTATTTATGCCTATGTCCGCATATTTTCAAAAAATACCCAGAAGCGTTATGGGCAAAATCAGAAGTTTTTAAATGCAACATTCGGAATCCGTAATGCTTTCGCCAAAATGAAATACCGCATTAAGTATGGTAAACAGACCGCAGAACCATATCATATCTACAAATGCAGAAAATGTGGACAGAAAATCCGTATTCCCAAAGGAAAAGGGAAAATCATGGTCACCTGTCCAAAATGTAAGTATCAATTTAAAAAGAGAAGCTGAAGAGGTTTATAAAAAGCAAAAGGTTTTAGGAAATCTTGAGGACAGGACAGACAGGAGAAAAAAGTGTTTGGTTATGTGGTGGTAAATAAGCCGGAACTGAAAATAAGAGAATATTATGAATACCGCGCATATTACTGTGGACTTTGCAAGGCGTTGCAGGAAAAAAGCGGGGCGAGAGGACAATTTTCATTAACCTATGATATGACGTTTCTTGCTCTTATGCTAAGTGCGCTTTATGAGCCGAAGGAGAGTGAGGCTTCATCCAGATGCATAGCTCATCCTCTGGAAAAACAGCGCGTCAAATGCAATGAAATGATTGCTTATGTGGCAGATATGAATTTACTGCTTACCTGGTATAAATGTAAGGATGACGTGCAGGATGAGAAAAAGTATAGCAAGGCGTTATACGGGAAAAGCATTGAAAAGAGGGTAAAGGATATCGGCAGCCGGTATCCGAGGCAGGAGCAGGCAGTCAGGCAGAATCTGGACAATCTTGCTGCTCTGGAACGGGAAGAAAGCAATGACATTGATGCCCTTTCGGGATGCTTTGGACGTTTGCTGGCAGAAATCTTTGCGGTAAGACAGGATGAATGGGAAAAGAGCCTTCGGAAGATTGGTTTTTTTATGGGCAGATACATTTACATCATGGATGCGTATGATGATATGGAAAGGGATAAGAAAAAAGGCAGCTTTAATCCATTTTTAGAGAAAGGGAATGAAGCAGGCTTTGATGAATGGGTAAGGCAGCTGCTTCAAATGTCAGCAGTGGAATTTGCCGGGGAATTTGAAAAACTACCTATATTGGAACATGTGGAAATACTGCGCAATATTATTTATTCCGGAGTGTGGACAAAATATGAGGAGATAAGGGAAAAAAGAAAACAGGTTGGAGGCATAGCATGAAAAGTCCATATGATATATTAGGTGTATCCCCGGATGCATCAGAAGAGGAAATAAAAAAAGCATATCGGAATTTAAGCCGTAAATATCATCCGGATGCCAATGTAAATAATCCCAATAAGGAGCAGGCAGAGGAAAAATTTAAAGAGGTCCAGCAGGCTTATCAGGCAATTATGGATGGAAAGGCAGGCGGCTATAGTGGAGCCGGAAATTCCTATGGGAACACAGGCTATGGTGGATTTGGTGATTTTGGCGGCTTCGGCGGTTTCGGAGGAGGTTATGCCGGACAGGGCAGCTCTTATGGAGAAAATAAAGAGGAGACCTATCTGAATGCAGCAATGAATTATATCAGAGGCGGTGATTATCAGTCTGCCCTGCGGGTGTTGTCGGATATTGAGAATAGAACCGGAAAATGGTATTATATTTCTGCGGTTGCAAATAACGGTATCGGTAATCAGGCAAAAGCGCTGGAGCATATTCAGACAGCCATGCAGATGGAGCCTGGAAATGCAGAATACCAGCAGTTTTATAACGTATTGCAGAATGGCGGAACCTGGTATGCAAGCCGTGGGGCAGGGTATGGAATGCCCACAGTGGACGACTCCGGCTTTTGTTTTAAACTGTGTCTGGCAAATCTGCTCTGCAATCTATGCTGTGGAGGAGGCTGCTGCCCGCGGATGTATTAAATTATTGTGAGGCTTTGGAGAGGAGAGAATATGGAGAGAGAAGAATATAAGGAATACAATAGTCCTTTTTTCGCAATGATGTCGAGGATGAAATATATAAACCGTTGGGCGTTAATGCGTAATTCCTATCCGGAAAATATCAGTGAACATTCCCTGGAGGTTTCCATGATTGCCCATGTACTGGCACTGATTAGCAATAAGCAGTTTAACGGCACTTTAAATGCCGAGCGGGCCGCTGTAATGGGAATGTACCATGATTGCACGGAAATCATAACCGGAGATATGCCAACTCCTATTAAGTACTATAATACAGACACAAAAGAGGCGTATAAAAATGTAGAAAAGCAGGCAACGAAGGAACTGTTGTCCATGCTTCCGGATTATCTCCGGGAAGAGTATGAGTCCATTTTGTTTCCGCAGGAAGGGGAGGAATACCTGTGGAAGCTGGTAAAGGCGGCAGACCGGATATCCGCCTATATCAAATGCATTGAAGAGGAAAAAGCGGGAAACAGGGAATTTACCAGCGCCAAAGCATCCATTTATGTAAAACTCAAAGAGATGAATCTTCCGGAGGTGCGGGTTTTCTTCACAGATTTTGTAGAGTCCTATAAGAAAACACTGGATGAATTGAAAAAATAGGCAAGATTGATAGACAGACCCTGAAAAAAAATGTATAATATATCCATAATACAATGCATTTATGGGTTGAATTGGAGGGCGTTTTTATGAAGAATATTTTATTTGTAGCATCAGAGTGTGTTCCGTTTATTAAGACTGGCGGTTTGGCTGACGTTGTGGGGGCACTTCCAAAGATGTTTCCAAAGGATGAATATGATGTTCGTGTAGTGATTCCGAATTATACCTGTATTCCATGGGAGTACCGGGAAAAGTTTCGGTATGTACACCATTTTTACATGGATTTGGGACAGCGTTTTGAAAATGTACATGTTGGAATTATGACATATGAGCTGGACGGAATTACATATTATTTCATTGATAATGAATATTATTTTTCCGGATGGGCACCATATGGTACGATTCGATTTGATATTGAAAAATTTACATTTTTCAGTAAAGCGGCGCTGGCAATTCTGCCTGTGATTAATTTTAAGCCGGATGTAATCCATTGCCATGACTGGCAGGCAGGACTTGTACCGGTTTATTTAAGAACCCTGTATAAGGATAATCCTTTCTTTGCCGGCACTAAAACCATTATGACCATACATAACCTGAAGTTTCAGGGAGTATGGGATGTTAAGACCTTTAAGTATATTTCCGGTCTTCCGGACTATGTGTTTACACCGGATCGTATGGAGTTCTACAAAGACGGTAATATGTTAAAGGCTGGAATGGTATACGCAGACTATATTACCACTGTCAGCGATACTTATGCAGGAGAAATTCAGACACCGGAGTATGGCGAGAATCTGGATGATTTACTGCGGTTCCACAACCAGAAGCTTTGCGGTATTGTAAATGGTATCGACTATGATGTGTATAATCCGAATACGGATGAGAAGATATTTAAAAAGTATAATGTCAGGAGCTATAAGAAGGGAAAAGCGGTTAATAAGATGGAGCTTCAGAAGGAGCTGGGGCTGCCTGTGGATGAGAACCGCTATATGATTGCCATTATTTCCCGTCTGACAGACCAGAAGGGACTTGATTTGGTAGACTGGGTAATGGAGCGGATTGTAGACCCATATGTACAGTTTGTGGTAATCGGAACCGGTGAGGCGAAATATGAGAATATGTTTAAGCATTATCAGTGGGTGTATTCTGACAGGGTATCTGCTAATATTTTCTATTCCGATGAGAGGGCGCATAAATTATATGCGGCAGCAGATGCCATGCTGATGCCGTCCAGGTTCGAGCCGTGTGGATTGACACAGTTAATTTCCCTGCGCTACGGAACTGTTCCGATTGTGAGGGAGACAGGCGGACTTAAGGATACAGTAATTCCTTATAATGAATATGAAGGAACCGGAACCGGATTTTCTTTCACTAATTATAATGCAGATGAGATGTTAAAGATTATCAATTATTCTAAGGAGATATACTATGACCACAGGGATGACTGGAATAAAATGGTGGTCAGAGGTATGAAGGAGGATTTCTCCTGGGACAAATCGGCTGTAAAATATATGGAATTATACAATAAAGTCTTAGGATATTAAGAAAGAGGAGAGAGAGCATGATTGACATTAAGTTTTTACGCGAGAATCCTGACGTCGTAAAGCAGAACATCAAGAACAAATTTCAGGAGGAAAAGCTGCCTTTAGTGGATGAGGTGATTACGTTAGACGCAAAGAGCCGTGAGGCAAAGGGAAAAGCGGACGCACTTCGGGCTGAGCGCAATAAGATTTCCAAGCAGATTGGTGCTTTGATGGCGCAGGGTAAAAAGGAGGAGGCTGAGGCGACGAAGAAGCTTGTGACAGAGCGTTCCGCTGAGCTTGCTGCCCTGGAGGAGCAGGAGAAGGATTTACAGGAGAAAATTACAAAGATTATGATGGTAATTCCGAATATTATTGACCCTTCTGTTCCAATCGGTAAAGACGACAGTGAAAATGTTGAGATACAAAAATACGGAGAACCGGTTGTTCCGGATTTCGAGATTCCATATCACACAGAGATTATGGAGAAATTTAAAGGCATTGATTTGGATGCTGCCGGTAAGGTGGCAGGCAACGGTTTTTATTACCTGATGGGTGATATTGCAAGATTACATTCTGCTGTTATCTCTTATGCGAGAGATTTCATGATTGACAGAGGCTTTACCTATTGTATACCCCCATTTATGATTCGTTCCAATGTGGTTACCGGTGTTATGAGCTTTGCAGAGATGGATGCCATGATGTATAAGATTGAAGGCGAGGATTTATATCTGATTGGAACCAGTGAACATTCCATGATAGGTAAGTTTATTGATACCATTATCAAAGAGGAGGAGCTTCCGAAAACCCTTACCAGCTATTCGCCTTGCTTCCGCAAGGAAAAGGGAGCCCACGGTATTGAGGAACGCGGTGTTTACAGAATCCATCAGTTTGAAAAACAGGAAATGATTGTGGTGTGTAAGCCGGAAGACAGTAAAATGTGGTTTGATAAATTATGGCAGAATACGGTAGATTTATTCAGAAGCCTGGATATTCCGGTTCGTACCCTGGAATGCTGTTCCGGTGATTTGGCTGACCTTAAGGTCAAATCCATTGATGTGGAGGCATGGTCGCCAAGACAAAAGAAATACTTTGAGGTGGGAAGCTGTTCTAACCTGGGAGATGCGCAGGCGAGACGTCTTAAAATCCGTGTGGATGGCGCAGAAGGCAAATATTATGCACACACCCTGAATAATACGGTGGTGGCACCTCCACGTATGTTAATTGCTTTTTTGGAGAACAATCTGAATGCAGACGGAACTGTGAATATTCCTAAGGCATTGCAGCCATATATGGGTGGCAAGGAAAAGATTGAATAAGGACATTTTCGTATAGCGGCGCATAACCCCCATCCGGATAACCAGAAAAATCCGGATGGGGGTTTTATGTTTGTATTATTTATGAAGATAGATTTTCAAAATACTTTAGAATGTGCTTTTGCATGGACTTTACAGCGGGAGCCATCAGTTCCGCATTCAAACAGCAAAGCCCAATGGTGCGATGCTCTGCAGGTCTTAGCGGGTACATATCCACGTCATAGGGAATATTCTGCATAACCAGCCTTGGCATAATACAGATTCCAAGACCGGCAGCCACCATGGCGATGGTGCTCAAATCATCTACCACATGGCAGGAGGAGCGGATTTTAAGCTGATACTTTTGAAATAAGTTCTGGATGTCTGCATCGGTGCTTTCTCTTTGGGATACAAAATTTTCTTCCTTTAACTCTTCCAATTCAATATAATTGCGGTGCTTTGTACGGAACGCTTTTGGAACGATGCAGAGCAGCTCATCCTGATATAGCGGGGTGATTGGTATATCCTTGCAGCTGGATTCCGACAGAAATCCCAAGTCGATGACACCGGTTTTTATCCAGCTGTATACATCATCATAAGTTCCCTGGTAAATTTTGATTTCAATGTTAGGATGCAGTCTGGAGAAGGAGGTAACCAAATCCGGAATAAAGCTGTTGCAGACAGAGGAAAAGGTTCCAATCTTGACGGAGCCGTGGGTCAGTCCGTTAAATTCCAGAATTGCCTGCTGCAGCTTGGCGTCACTGTTTAACACAGTCAAAATATAAGGCTGCAGATTTTCTCCATAGCTGGTAAGGGTTACTCCGTTTTTGTTGCGGTTAAACAGAGGAAATCCCAATTCTTTTTCAGCAGTGGAGATGGCATGGCTGATTGCAGAGGGAGTCAGGCTTAACACCTCTGCGGCGCGCTGGAAGCTGCCCTGTTCCACGACAGTTTGAAAAATCTGGTATGCAAATAGTGTCATTTTGTATGAGCTCCCTCCTCGTTATAAAAGATTTTTGCAAGGTCAACGGGATATAATGTAACAAGTTCTTCCGGAGATGTGGAATTTTCTTCCAGCAGGCGGTTTGCCTGGGCAGAAATGGCAATATCTAAAAAGTTTCTTACATCTCTGGCGTTTCCGAAATATTTATCCGAATTTCTGACATATTCCTCTAAATGCTCCAGCAGGTAATTGGAGCCCTCCGGGCTTAGCTTATAATCGTTGTCTGCGCATAGCTTTAGGAAAATCTGGTACAAATCCTGTGCAGTGTAATCCGGAAAATAAATGGTTTTCTGGAACCTGGATTTCAGTCCGGGATTCGTTTTGATGAATTTATCCATTAAGTCGGGATAGCCGGCAACAATTACAATCAGGTCTTCCCGGTTATCCTCCATTCCTTTGACAAGGGTGTCGATGGCTTCCTGTCCGAAGTCCCCGCCGGAGGTTTCGTTGGCGAGGGAATAGGCCTCATCGATAAACAACACACCGCCCTTTGCTTTTTCAATGACCTCTTTTACCTTAATTGCAGTCTGTCCCATATAGGCAGCCACCATTCCGGAACGGTCTACCTCCACCATATGTCCTTTGGAGAGGATGCCAAGGGAGCAGTAAATCTGGGATAGAAGCCGGGCAACGGTAGTTTTACCGGTTCCCGGATTGCCGGTAAAGACAAAATGCTTCGTGACAGAAGGCGCCTTTAGCCCGTTCTTCTGCCGGATGTCTATAATTTTTAAGAGATTAATCAGGTTTTTAACCTCTGCCTTTACAGGAGCCAGTCCAATTAAGTCCTCTAATTCCTTTAAGAGAGAGTCCAAATCTTCAAGGGTTTTATCCCCTTGTGTAATTTTGCCGATAAAAGGAGTCTCTGCCTCCACCTGTGGAACCTCTTCTGACTGCCTCTTTCCGATGTGCTGAAGATTATCGCCGGGTTTCACGGAAACATTCTGACCATTCATCAGACGATTCCGTTAAACGGCGTGGCGTCACTGACAATCAGCGTGGATATCGCGGAAGACCGGGGAGACGCCTCGGAGATGATCAACGAGATTGAGTCCAGACAGGGAGTTCATTATTTTAAAATCTTAGGACAGGAGTCCTGAAAAAGAAAAAGCAAGAGAGGGACAAAAGAGATGATTCAGATTGCAGTATTAGGATATGGCACCGTTGGTTCCGGCGTGGTGGAAGTCATCAACACGAACCATGACAGCATCAACAAGAGAGCAGAGAACGAGATTAATATCAAATACGTTCTGGATTTAAGAGATTTCCCGGGAGATCCAGTGGAAAAAGTGCTGGTACATGATTACGAAGTGATCGCAAACGATCCGGAGGTTGATGTTGTTGTCGAGGTCATGGGCGGCGTAGAGCCGGCTTACACCTTCACAAAACGTGCGCTGGAGGCTGGAAAGAGCGTCTGCACATCCAACAAAGAGCTGGTGGCAAGACACGGTACCGAGCTTCTTGCAATTGCAAAAGAGCACGGCGCAAACTATCTGTTTGAGGCAAGCTGCGGCGGCGGTATCCCGATCATCCGTCCGTTAAACTCCTCCCTGACTGCAGATGAGATCGATGAAGTAACGGGTATCTTAAACGGTACGACAAACTACATCTTAAGCAAAATGGCAAGCGACGGTTCCGATTTCGCAGATGTATTAAAAGAGGCACAGCGCCTCGGCTACGCAGAGCGCAACCCGGAAGCAGATGTAGAAGGCTACGATGCGTGCCGTAAAATTGCGATTCTTTCTTCTCTTGCTTATGGAAAAGAAGTCAATTACGAAGAGGTTTACACCGAGGGAATCACAAAGATCACCGCAGAGGATATCAAATATGCGACCTCGATGGGAACCGCAATCAAACTGCTCGCAACAAGCCGCAAGGTGG
>JAXVOW010000222.1:0-1185 GCA_037301995.1 bacterium
CGGTGGATAATATTCGTATGACCTATGATAAATCCTTAGACCAGGTATTCAGGGAGGTGTTCAGATGTTAGGAAAATTGGTGAAAAATGAATTAAAATCCTATCGTTTTTCCATGGGGATTGTATTTTTGGCAGGCTTTGTTTTTACTATATTTATGAAAATAATCTGTATGCTTCCGTACCGGGAGGAAATCAGGGAAGTTATTCAGATAATTGGCTTTTATGGGTACTATTACATGATTATGCTGATGGGTGTGGCAGCTCAGGTATTGGTTATTATACGGTTTTATAGTACCATGATAGGAGACCGTGGATATCTCACATGGACCCTGCCAGCAAAATCTTCTACCATACTCTGGTCGAAAATTATTGGCGGCGGCTTATGGGAGCTTCTGGCAGCCGTGGTGACCTATGTGTATCTTGCAATCTTCTTTGCAGGAAACTACTGGGTATATAATTTTATTGATGACGAGCTGATAAGGATGCTTCAGGATATAGCTGATGCATTTCAGCCGGAATACCTGATTACTGTTATTCTGGCTGTGGCTGCAATACTGCTCTGGTCTGTTGTACCGCTGCTACTGATATATTTATGTATGGCCATTGGCCAGTTGTTTGGCAAATGGAGAATACTGGCGTCTATTGGGTGCTATTTCATTCTCATGATTTTATTACAGATTGTATTGATAGTGGGAATTGTGCTGGTGGCAGGTGCTGCAGTGGCGGTTTCTCCGAGTTCGTATGTGGCAGATATAAGTGGCTTCGCTTTCTTAAATGGATTATTTGGTGTGCTGGATGTTATAGGAGTAGCAGGCTTTGCCGCCCTGTTTGCCATAACAAATTTTATTTTCAAGAGGCATTTGAATCTGGAATAGTTAAAAGTATGACAATTTTGTGAAATAAAAAAACTCTGCTTGAAATAGGGGAGAAATCGTAATATAATGTTCGTTGCCGAACAGTTTGGAAACAAACTATCCGGTGGCGAACATTTTTCGTTTTAGTTGAGCCGTGCGTAAGATATTAGAAAGAAAGCAGCGTTATGCTTGCATATAAGATGCTTTCTTTCTAATATCTTACATAGGGCGAAGCCCGCGACTGAGATGGAGCGAAGCGGAATCGAAGTGCACGGCGGGCAACAAGAGCCGTGGGAAGCCTGCGACCGATACCTGAATACTTAGCGAGAGGA
>JAXVOW010000223.1:0-41157 GCA_037301995.1 bacterium
GAGATTAAAATCCTTCGTTAAATCCGCTCCTGCAATATCCTTAAAAACCAGTACTGGCAGTGCTGCCTTAAATACCAGCTTATCTGCCACGGATACAAAGTCATCTGTCAGAAAATGTATCCTCTTAAGCCACCAGCCTAGTATCATAACAAGAAAAACCGGCATTGTCGCATTCAGACTGTATATAAAATTACTCATATCCTACTCTTCCTCTTCATCATCGTTTTCCTTCCCCTTCTGTCCGATTATAAAGAGGGCTGCCACAACAACTATGGACACTATCATGCAGATTGCAATCAGCCATGGTTTTGAAGCATCACCGGTATTTGCCATACCAACCAACCAATTCAATGTATCTCTACTCCCTTCCCTAATTACTCTTCCGGATGATAATCCTTTACAACATCCTTATCCGGAATCGTCTTCTTTGTGGAATTCACAAAATTACGCACCTGAACCACTGCCTTATTAATCGGAATATTGGTTCCGGCACCGGCAACACATCCACCAGGACATCCCATGCCCTCAATCAGGCAGCCGTTTTTCTTTCCGGCCTTTGCAAGCATCAGCATCTTCCGGCACTCATCCAGTCCCTCCGCATGCTCGATATGAACCTCCGTTCCCGGATAATACTCGTTGATACATTCCTCAATTGCCTTGGCAACTCCTCCTGCCACGGCATAGCCGCGTCCGGCACCTGTTGCATCCTCCACCGGAACTCCAACCCGGAAATCGTCAAATTCGATATCCCTTGAAAGGAACATGGCATCTAACTCCTCAAAGGTAATTACAAAGTCCACATCGCTCCGCACCGTCTTCCGCATTGCCTCTAATTTCTTCGCCGCACATGGTCCGATAAATACAACGGAAGCCTCCGGATGCTCCTTCTTAATCATTCTCGCAGTGGCAACCATCGGCGTAAGCGCATTGGAAATCTTGTCAATGGTTTCCGGAAAATGCTTTTTGCTGAGCATCGCCCATGACGGACAGCAGGAGGTTAACAAAAATGGAACCTTTCCGGTGGCAACCTCCTTCACATAGTGCTCTGCCTCTGTCATGGCACCCATATCCGCACCCATGGCAACCTCATAAACTCCGGCAAAGCCAAGCTTCAGCAGCGCTGCCTTTATCTTATCCGGTGTTGCATATTCCCCAAACTGTCCCACAAATGCAGGGGCAATGGCAGCATAGATTTCCCGTCCGGAGCGAAGGGCGCGAATCAGCTGGAAAATCTGGGATTTATCCGCAATGGCGCCAAAAGGACAGTTTACCATACACATACCGCAGGACACACATTTCTTCTCATCAATCTTGGCACGTCCCAATTCATCACTGACAATAGCATTTGCCCCACAGGCATCTGCGCAGGGACGACGCTTATGGGAAATTGCATCATATGGACAATGGCTTTTGCACTTTCCACACTTAATACAGATATTTTTATCAATCACCGATTTCCCATTTTCCATATGTATGGCACCCACCGGACACACCTCCATACACGGATGTGCCACACAGCCCTTACACTGGTCGCTTACCTCATAGACGTTATGCTCACAGGCATTACAGGCCGCTGGAATCACCTGCATAAGAGGCGGCTCATAGTATTTCTCATCAATGTTGCTCTCCTCAATTCCCTGGGTCAGATGTACCGGCTTGTCCTCCGGACGGAGGGACATACCCATGGCAAGACGAATCCGCTCTCTGGTAATAGCACGTTCCCTGTAAATGCTCTCACAATACTGTGGGGTATCCCCCGGAGTTATCTTATATGGTATCGCCTCGATATCATCAATAATATTCTCTGATTCATAGGCAACATTTGCAATCTCGGTAAATACCTGTTTCCTAAGACGCTTCACGTTGGTTACTATATTTCGCACTTTTTCATCTCCTTTGGTTAATCCTGTTTATCACTATCCTGTCTATTATATAATACTTATGACGATTTTTCTATAAAAAACTTATGAAGACAGCAAAAAAGAGAGTGCCATGCCTTTATTACAGGACAATCCCACTCTCTTCTTTGCTGTTATACAGATATATTCACAATTGCTTTTTCAGTGGTTTTCTATCGGTATCCATCCAATAGGACAGTAAAACAAATAACAGAATACTCGCCAGAACAATAACGCACACATGCCATGCCCCCCTTGCATTTGCTAACAGTATTACACAAAATGCCACACTAATCAGCCCGCTGGTCAGATACCTTCCGGCGGCAAAATAGAAATCCCGCTTTGACTGCTCCTGCCTTCTCACCAGAAATACGGCAGTAACCGCCAACAGGACTGCCAGCACCACATACCCGGCTAAATGTCCCATATACCAGCCCATATCTGCATTGCTGAGAAAACGATATACACCATATTCCACAGGTACTGCTATTGGCTCTCCCTTATAATACACCGTTATATTCATGACATCCTGTAGCTGCTGCTCTCCTGACCCTGTATTGGAAAAAATTCCTGCTGTATCCAATACAAAAAATCCACACAGATGTTGTACCCATTCACTTTTTTTAAATAAGGACGATGCAAAATAGACAATCAGATATCCAATAAAAATATTCCCTGCCGTTCCGGCAATTCTGGTGAAGCCACCTGCAAACAGACTCTCCAGCACATTTATAAGACACAGCATAAACAGCAGGTAACCAATCATAACAGCCATTCTCAAAAAAACGCCTGTTGCAAGCCCCGGTAACGCAAGCTTCATTGATTTTAAGACATCCAGGCTTCCGCAATACAAATACATCCAGGAGCAGGTTACCGAAATAAGAATTACCAGACTGTCCATAACCAGATGAAATACCATCCGGTCTAACCTGGTGACCGGAAGGGTCTGCAAAAATTCTCTCCCATAGCTGTCCTTCTCCAGCCAGAAAAATGCCGCTTTAAAAACCAGAATACCAATTACACCTTTTAAAACCATTCTTTGTATGAGATATCCACTCACACTTTCAGAAAGAGAATAGAGCATAGTGCCAATGAGGAAATCCGACGCACTTCCGTCTCCAATATCAAATTCCAGCAGCCAGCTGATATCCTGGTCGAAAGACAGAATCACCGTCATAATCACCACAAAGGACAGATAATATTTCCATTCCTGCTTCCATAATCGTTTCATATTATTTCACCTCCCATCTCACAGACCTCTTACCTGAATCCGGACGAATCAGAATGAAAACTACCACAGCTGCAAGGCATCCAAGCACCAGTGCAAGCCCGGCATAATAATACAGGTAACCATCTGCTAACCATGCAAACAGGATAATCCCGAACAAAACTGCAAAAAGATAATCCAGCACCGAAAAGTAAAATAATTTTCCTCTGGAAAGCTCTCTTCTGGCTGAAACAATCATAAGCAGTCCAATGCCAGCCAGAACAGCCAGCCCCACCAATGCCAGCATCATCCACATGTTATAGCCAGCTGCCGTTCCACTCACCTCATCCAGATTTTCCATAAATGCAGATGGCGACATCAACGTTTCTATACTATTGATTTTATCGTTATACTCTGCCACACCGCCATAGCCGTTTACACAATTCAGTGTCCAGGTGAAAAATTCTTCGGTAATACGGAGACCCCCATACAGAAACAGAGCAATCACCTCTCCCATTATGGGATTTCTTGCCACTGTCATCCATATGTAAATCCATGTATAGACTAAAAGAATAAACAAAAAATAGATACCCATGTACAGCAGCAGCCTGTCATTGGACAGGGAAACGATATTATCCTCCGGCACACCGGCAGACCTTTGCTCCCAAACCCTGACTACTGCAGCATTATAGCGGTTCTGGCATCCCAGCAGTATCCCCGCCTGTACCAGTCCGCCGATAAAAATAACTGCCAGCATGCTGAAGTAATCATACATTACCAGGCTCCGCTTCTTTACCGGAAGCGTTTCCATAAATTCTGCCGCCCTTGTATCTGTAAAATAATACTGCCTTACTCCGAGAAGAATCATGATTCCAATTATAGTCATAATGAACCCCATAATTGTCACATTACCTGCCTTATCCTCAATAGTTCTATATAAGTACACACCCTGGGGCAATGCAGCGGTACCCTGCTGCTTTTGTTCTGCCTTATTTAACTTCTCCGTGAGCTGTTGCTCTATGCTCTTCCCGGTAAATGCAATTCCTTCATCCCGGCAGATATATACCGAATCGCAGATTACCAGAAACAAAACAATAATCAAAACAATCAGGTAAAACCGCCATGACTGTTTTACAAATTTTTGAAAACCTTTCATCGGCTACCCCTCCCGCTTTTCTTTACTTTTATCAGACTGTACTGCATTACCGCTCTCCTCTTTTGCTTCCTCCAGCACAACAAATAACTCCTCCAGGGAAATCTCCACCGGTTCCACCAGACCCGCTCCAAGCTTATAAAGCTTTCCGGCAAACGCTTCGCTGTATTCCTTTACTATCATTGTATAAATGCTTCCCACATTGCGTATGCGCAGGATTTCCGGCATTTCATAAACCTTCTTATCCGCTCCACCCTCAAATACCACATTTAACCTGGTAAGCGTGCTCTTAAAATCCTCCATGGACATCTGCCGCTCCACCACTCCCTGGTGCATCATGGTTACGGAATCGCAGATTTTCTCCAGCCCCTCCAGATTATGGGAGCTAATCAGCACTCCAATCTCCCTTTGCTCCACCTCGTTAATCAGCAGTTCAAAAAACCTTGCCTTCGCCACAGGGTCAAGACCTGATGTGGGTTCATCGAGAATCAGGTAGTCCGGCTCCTTTGCAGTTTCCAGCATAAATGCCAGCCGCATTTTCTGCCCCTTGGACAGGGACAATATCCGTTTATCCACCGGCAGCTTAAAAATCCGGTTAAATTCATTAAACTTGCCCTTGTTGAACCGCGGATAGAACTTCTCATACATATGTACCATTTTTGACACGGTATAATACTTAATATAGTCATTATAATCCGCTACATATCCCACCCTTTCCTTTACCTCAGGATTGTCATAAATGGGCTTGCCATCATATAGAATCTCCCCCTGGTCTGCCTTATAAATGCCGGTCACACATTTAATCAATGTCGTTTTGCCCGCACTGTTCTCACCAATCAGTCCATGAATCTCTCCCGGAAGTACGGTCAGGCTGATGTCCTTCAGCACATTGTTCCGGTTATAGCTCTTATAAACATTCTTAATCTCTAACATACATTCATCTCCTCATATATCCCCTTAATCAGCTCAACAATCATTTCCCTGTTATAACCCATCAGCTTAAGCTCCATTAATTCCGTCCTTAAATTTTTCCTGACCGTCTGCAGCTTTCCCTCATCCGGCTTTAACTCAATCTCGTCTGCAATAAATGTTCCCTTTCCCCGGATTGTCTCTATTATCTGCTGACGCTCTAATTCCTGGTATGCCTTGGAAACGGTTCCGGGTGTAATCTTAAGCTCCAATGCCAGCTTGCGTACGGAAGGAATTGCGTCCCCAGGCTTTAAATACCCTTTCATGACATTAAGCTTAATCTGTTCCGTAATCTGCTCATAGATGGGCTTACTGCTCTTATAATCTAAAACAATCATGCGTTCCTCCTTTCTTTCTCTGTTTTATCGCACGTGTATCAAGTGTACCACTTGGCATGGTACAGTTATAACATTTTTCTACTTACCTGTCAATATGGGATATTTTAAAACGAGAAAAAAAAGAAAAAAATATGGCTATGCCAAAGGCACAGCCACATTACAGAATCAGTCAAGCATAATCTCTTTTACAGACAGCTGTTCCATTTTCCTTGTATAGACAAACATAATGGTCTCATACAATACGAAAAATGCTGCTAAGGTAATTAACATAACCGGCACATCAAACTGATAATCCGGCATATCTTCTAAATCCTTGAATACTACCGTTACCATAATTTTTAATAATACATACTGGTATATGGTTCCCAGTGCAAATCCAAAATACGCCCATGGGCGGTATCCATTCAGTACCGCTTTTCCACATTCCTTTGCGCTGTAGCCAAAAACCTTCATCATGGTGATAGTTTTTCTGTTTGCTTTAATGACAGAAGTAGTGGCAATAAACAGGGTTACAACTGCAAGCACGATACCAATTGCCATTATCATAATTCCCATCATTCTGCTCGCTAACTCATCCATACTACAGGACATTTGTGTCATTGCCGCAAAGCAGAACACCGCAAAGGTTATAAAAAATATCAGGGATTTTTTCTGCCTTACATTACTTTTTTCAAGCTCCTGCAAAAAAGGCATATCCGTATCCTTTCTGGCTGTAACAACCTTTCCCGCAGATTGCTCCCGGATAAGCCACAATGCAGGTACCTTTAATTTCAGAAAGCTATACACAACCGCCAGCAGTGAAAAGAAAACTGCCGGAACTAAAACCAGCGTCAGGCATAAGCCCGGATGGAATGTTATCGGAACCTCCGGCAGATACCCGTCTTTGTTCTGTATTGCATATAACTTTGGCATTAACAGATGGGCTCCCAGATACCCAAGTGCAGTTCCTGTAAATACTGGCAGTCCGAACACCCAGAAGTGTTTCGCTACAGAAAATCTGGAATAGCCTAACGCTTTCATAATGCCAAGCTGTTTCTGGTGCGTGTCAATGTAATGTCCGATATAAAAGCAGAGAAGAACAACGGTAGTTAACAGCAGACAGCCGCCGGATACTCCGCTGACCACCTTGGATGTGCTGCACTGCGCATCATAAAATATTTTTGACATATCTGCTGTTACCAGACTCTCCACGCTGATTAAATCCAAATAATAATTTAAAAACATTCCGCATACCATAACTGCACAAAAGCTGACAATCAGCATACCAATCATTTTATAAATGTCTTTCAGACTCACTATCATAAGCCGCCTCCTACCATGCAATTTCATATGCAGATTTTGGATTGTCATTCTGATACTGCTCCACAATCCTGCCACTGTTCATGGAAATAACCGTATCTGCCATTTCTGCAATATTCTGGTTATGGGTTACCATTACCATGGTAAATCCCATTTCCCTCTGTAGTCTGCAAATCAACTCCAATACCAACCTACCGGTAGCCTCGTCCAGTGCACCAGTTGGTTCATCCAGATACAATACCTTCGGCTGCTTTGCCAGTGCTCTTGCAATGGAAACACGCTGCTGCTCCCCGCCGCTTAATTCATGGGGATATTTTTTCAGCTTATCTGCAAGCCCTGCCGCTTCAATCAATTTCCGATAGTCTGTATTTCCCGCCAAATCGGCTCCCATCTTCACGTTTTTATCCACATTCAGGTTCGGCAGAAGGAAATACTGCTGGAAAACATATCCGATTGTATCTTTTCGGAACAGGGTGGTTTCCCTGTCATCCATATCACTGATATTTTTGTCATCATAAAATACGTTCCCACCATCGGCAGGCTCCAGTCCGGAAATCACATTTAAAAGAGTAGATTTACCAGAGCCGGAAGCGCCAAGTATAACCATAAAATCCCCGTCTTTAATGTCTAAGGAAATCCCCCTTAACACCTCATTTTTACTCTCTCCAGTCCCATAAAATTTATGTAGCTTCTCAATTTTTATCATTTCTATTTTCCCCCCTTAACAACCAGTAGAAGACCCTTAAATACATCTGTCAGCCGTTCCTCTAACTGTTCCATTGTGTAGCTGCACAGCCCTGTGGCAAACATGGTGGCAATGCCATGTGTATATGTCCATAAATGCTGGTAAAGCTTTTCGGCTGCTTCCTTTTCCAGAGAATAGGGCTCTTGTACCGACTGCAGTATTCTGTCATAATTATCATCTATAACTGGCAAAATCGCAGATACATCCTTTACATCCTTTGAAGCTGTCATAAACAGAAGCTGGAACAATTTCGGTTCTTCCATGGCAAAACGAATATAAGCGATTCCTACCCCTCTGAATGCCAGCTGATTTTTAAGCCCTTCCTCTACATATTGCCCATATAATTCCTTTGCCCGGAGAATCACCAGCTCTTTAACCTCATCCATGTTCTCAAAAACAGTAAATATTGGTCTTGCCGAACTGCCCAGCCGGTTTCCCAGTTCCCGTGCTGTAACCGCAGCCATTCCCTGCTCCCTTGTAATATGCAATGCCATATCAATAATCTCATCTCTGGTAAATTTTGCTTTTGGCGGCATGTAAAATCTCCTTTTCTGTAATATATGTTTTAAAACATTTGTTTTATTATAAAGTCTGATACTCTTACTGTCAAGAGGTTCGACTATTTTTCCTCTATTACCATTGTTACAATGCGCACTCCCATCACTCCAAACAGGGTCCCCAGCAGCATTCCCATTAAGACATCTGACGGAAAATGTACATAGAGATATAATCTGGAAAATGCAATTGCAAATGCCAGAATTCCAGCCAGCACCTTATACACCTTCTTCACCGGCATCAGACACACCACCGTAAAAAATTCAAATGCCGCCAGGGTATGACCAGAGGGAAAGGAATAGTCACTGAGCCGGTCAACCAGAATCGTGATATTCTCCGCAAGGTCGTAGGGACGGGTGCGTGCCACAATATTTTTAATCAGCATATTGCCGAACAAAAATCCAAGTCCCAGGCTGGTTCCCATTGCAGCGCCCCATTTCCGGTATTTGGGAATACAGACTAATATAATGGCAATAAGAATAAAAAGCCAGCCCTTGTCACCAAGTGCAGTGACCACTGGAAACACTATATCCAGCACACCACATCTGATATGCTCCTGAATCCAGTTCAGAATTGTAAAATCCATTTTTGTTATCGCATCAGTTAACATAATATCTCCTCTTTCCTGCCATACCCACTTGATTTCATTTCACATTTATCTGCTACCATACCTGGAACAGCCTTCCGGAATAAGGCTCCAAATCCATCATACACTGTCCGTTTCTAACCGGAAGCTCCACATTATCCTGTAATACGGTTCCTCCATAAATCCCACTGGCACTGTGAATCAGCTCCTTCAGCGTATGATTTCCCTTTAACCGTATCAGATAATTCCGGTATCTCTCATCACTGAAATTAAACACCGCCAGTATCTGCTCGCCGCCGGCACATCTCGTATAGGCATAGACCAAATCCCAGCCTGTATCCGCTGTCACATAGGAAAAGCAGTCAGAATTATACTCTTCAACGTACAACGCCGGATGTGCCAGATAAATATGGTTCAAATCACGGCAAAAGCGGGTGAACATGGCATGCATGGGAAATTTGCCAAGCACCTCAAAATCCTGGGGGCGGTATTGGGCCCATTCCCGGAACTGTCCAATCTCATTTCCCATAAAATTCATTTTTTTCCCCGGATGGCTGAGCATATATAGAAATAATGCCTGGCACTGGGCAAATTTATCCTCGTAGGCTCCATACATTTTATCGAGAATCGTTTTTTTCCCATGTACCACCTCATCATGGGAAAATGCCAGCAGATACAGCTCATTGTAAAAATAATGCATGGAAAACAGAATATCCCCGTAATGCCTTCTGCGCTCTGCCGGACTCATCTGAAAAAAGTTCAGGGTATCATGCATAAACCCTAAATCCCATTTATAATCAAAGCCCAGTCCCCCGTAAGCGACAGGAGCCGTCACCTTCAGATAGCTGGTGGAATCCTCCGCTATGAGAACCGCAGTGGGATGGATATTATGTAAACCATCATTCAGGGCCTGTATGAAGGAAACCGCCTGCCGATTGACGCCGCAGTTCTCCTGTCCCCTCCAGTAAATAATGTTGGAAATGGCATCCATCCGCAAGCCGTCAAAATGAAATTCCGTCAGCCAGTAATTGGCACAGGATTTCAGAAAGCTGGCAGTCTCCCCTCTTCCATGGGCAAAGTTATAGGAGCCCCACTCGCTCCGCTCCACATCGTCAAAGGGCAGCTCATACAGCGGATATCCATCGAACAGGGACAATCCATAATCATCCACTGCAAAATGAACCATTACGAAATCAAGAAGCACCCCGATTCCTGCCTGATGGCACTGGTTTACAAACTCCCGCAGACCGTCCGGTGTTCCATACCGGGAGGTGGGAGCGAAAAATCCGGTGCACTGATATCCCCATGAGGCGTCTAACGGATGCTCCGTTAACGGCATTACCTCCACATGGGTATATCCCATTTCCTTTAAATAGGGAATCAGCACCTCCGCCAGCTCCTCATAGCGGTACCAGCGGTCTCCCTTCGCCCTCCAGGAGCCGAAATGGATTTCATAAATATTAAATGGATGGTTGTATAGTTTGTCCCTACGCTCCATCCATTCTCTGTCTGTAAATGTATAATTTCCCTCTTCCGTAATAATGGAAGCGGAACAGGGTCTCAGCTCCATGGCAAAGCCATAGGGGTCCGCCTTATCCGTCACCGTTCCATCATGGTGGTAAATCCGGTATTTGTACATCTGTCCCGCCTTTGCCTCCGGCACCGTAAGACTGTATATTCCACCCCTGCCATTTACCTCCATTTCCTGGTCCTTCCAGAGATTAAATTCTCCAATCAGCGTAACCCTTTCCGCTTTGGGCGCATATACCCGGAAGGTCACCCCCTGCTCCTTCACATGTGCGCCAAAATACTGATAGGCATACCATTCATTTCCACCGTAAAATTGTTCTAAGTTCATATCATCACCCTGCTGTACACTGCCTGTATTCCTCACTCAGGCTTCCTTTATGGCGTATAGTATACCACTTTTTTTTCATAACCGTCAACTTTGTGCATATACTTAATAGAAAAGACCTGAGGCAGCCAAATGGAACCCAAAAACCGTCATCCACTCGAGTGCATCACAAACTGCGAAAGCCTTTCCATGCTGGAATCCCTGATTCCCTTTGTCGAATATCCCCTTAAGCTTCCCCTGGCTCTTTTTATCAAGTTTACTGAAATCCGGCTAATTATAAATGCATTCCGCTCCGTGGATAACCTATCCCGCTTAGGACTGCACTCCGCTTCTTCAAGTCCCACCGACATGCTCTGTGCTCTGACCGGAATGTCCCCCGAAATGCTGAAAATGCTGATGTCACTTTCCGAAAACACAAACGGCACCTTTTCCCCGGAGATGCTATCCGGTTTAACCGGGCAAAACAGCATGGACATTTCCAATATTGTAAATATGTTCAACCAATTTAACAAGGGAGAAACGGACGGTCCACCACCGCCCTTTCACGCTTCAGGTACAAGCGCCCCGCCAACTACAAGGGAGTACACCGAAAGCAGTTCTCACGATTCCTTTGATGCTGCAATCCAGAATATTCTTGCGGAATATGATATGTCACAGGCGGAAAGCTATACAAATGATATATCCAATAACGATTCAGACCAGGAGGTATTTCCATGAATTATGAAGCATTCACTTCCACACCCGAATTTAACAACCTGCACCCGGTAAAACAACAGATTATCCGTGAGGTTATGCAAAACAATACTCATACCTCTCCCGAGGTTATGCTTCCCAGGCTTTTGTCCATTGACAAGGAGCTGTCAAAGCGGAACTTAAGCTTCACCAAGGAGGAAACAACACTGTTAATTAATATCATGAAGGCAAACATGACCCCTGCGGAACAACAGAAGGTGGATATGCTGATGGGCTTATTTAACCGTTAACAGCCAAAAAGCTCTGAATACCGGTTTCTCTTACCGGATATTCAGAGCCTTTTATTACTCATAGAGCTTTGCAGCTGCCGCCATAACATTCTTATTCTGTTTCCATACTGTCTTAAACTGCTTAATGGGAACCGGTACAACATTCCTGCCAATCTCCACCGTACAGGATGGGATTCCCTCTTCACAGACCAGCCAGTTGGCAAAGCCTGCATTATCTGTCAGCCCCATGTAGGAATAGCCGGTGAGCTTTCTGATTTTTCTGGATAACTGGTATACCTTTTTCTGCATCTTCTTTGATGCGCCATACCTGCAGTATATCACATTTCCCATGGCATGATAATTTACAACCGCCTTCGGTTTTACCTGTTTTACCAGGTTTACCAATGCCTTTGACTCTTTTTCAGAAACAGGTTTTTTACCTCCATATCCGGCATAGGAGCCCTTTTTCAACCGTTTTACATATACAAAATTGTGGTCAAACTGGTTATTCAAATCAACGCCTCTCGCATTTGCCTTCCAATTCTTTGGATACCTGCTGCCGGTCATTTTCTTAAGCTTCTTTCTTAAAGAAGCATTCCGGATTCCCTTAAACCCACTCTGTGAAATCGTGACACCATCCGGATTTGCCATCGGCACCACATGGACACAGACCTTGTCAAAGATATCATGATAGGATTTCTTTTCAAAGGTCTTGTTATAATGGTCCAGATAATATTCCATCTGTTCCATTACGAGCTGGGATGTCATATACTCCCTGGCATGGATGCTCGCCTGAAAGACAACGCATTTCGAAGCATTGGGATTTCCCAGTATCACATCATATATATTCCGCTTATCCGCAGTCTTCCCGATTATTTGTACCTGAACATAATCCGAATATTTTTCTTCTAAAAGCGCAATATCCTTCTTCATTTCCGTATATGTATATTTCTGGTGGGTGGTGGATACAATGTTGCCGTTATATAATTTTACGACTTCCTCTGTCAGAACCTGTGTACCGGACTCTTCGCCCACAGCTTTTCCCACAGCCTCCACCTTGAAATAATAGGTCTTCTTTTTTGAAATCCCTTTACAGATATATGTGCTTTCCGATTCCGCAGATACCTCTGCCTTCCTTGTGTAATTCCTGTTATTTCCCACGGAAACATAAATGACATAGCGCTCTGCTCCATCCCACGCTGTCCAGTCTAATTTTACCATGTTCCCCGGCTGTTTCGTCGTATGCAGATTTAAATCACCTGCCGCATACGCCCTGGACGGAATACAGAACAATGCAAACAAAAATAAAAGAAACAAAATAAAAAATTTCCTTTTTGTCTGTGTCATTTGTATATATCTCCCCTTAATTCTTTCTAAACTCAAGAAGCTCTAAGCCCTCGTTGTGCTCTAATACGGTGTTAATTGTCCACTGGTTTGTAAAGAGCAGAAGTGGATTTCCCTTCATGTCCTTTACCTTCTTTACCTCATTCACACGCTTTAATGCATTTACATCCGTGGAAGGGTCTTTTATCCATCTGATAAAATTATATGGAAGGGGCTCTAACTTAACCTCACACCCATACTCATTTTCCAACCGGTATTTCAAAACCTCAAACTGCAAAACCCCCACTACCCCGACGATAATTTCAGACATTCCCGCCGTATATTCCTGAAAAATCTGAATGGCACCCTCCTGGGCAATCTGGGTCACACCCTGAACAAACTGCTTTCGTTTCATGGTATTCATCTGGACAACCCTGCAGAAATGCTCCGGCGCAAAGGTTGGAATTCCTTCATATTCAAACTTCTTCCCCGGTTTACATAATGTATCTCCAATTGAAAAGATACCCGGGTCAAATACTCCGATTACATCCCCGGCATATGCCTCCTCCACAATCTTACGGTCCTGTGCCATCAGCTGCTGAGGCTGGGAAAGCTTCATTTTCCGCTTGCTCTGCACATGATAGACATCCTTTGTGGCATCAAATTTTCCAGAGCAGATTCGCATAAATGCAATTCTGTCCCTGTGTGCCTTATTCATATTTGCCTGAATCTTAAAGACAAAGGCAGAAAAATCCTCCTCCATAGGGTCAATCAGTCCCTCGTTGGACATTCTTGGAAGCGGCGATGTGGTCATCTTCAGGAAATGATTCAAAAAGGTTTCAATACCAAAAGTATTCAGCGCTGAACCAAAAAAGACAGGGGACAGCTCTCCCCTATTCACCTTTTCCAAATCCAGGGGCTCACTGGCTCCGTCTAACAATTCCACCTCTTCCATAAGCTGGTTGTAAAGGATTTCGCCGATGTCCTGGCGCAATTCCCCATCCTCGATGGAATAATCGGTCTCCTGCGCCTTTTTTGCGCCGCCGGTGGATACCGCCTGAAACTTCGACACCACTCTTGTCTCTCTATCATATACGCCCTTGAACTCTTTACCGGAACCAATCGGCCAGTTAACGGGACAGGTCTGGATTCCAAGCACCGATTCTATATCATCCAGCAGCTCAAAGGTATCCTTTGCATCCCTGTCCATCTTATTGATAAAGGTAAATATCGGAATATGCCGCATAACGCACACTTTAAACAATTTTATTGTCTGTGCCTCAACACCCTTTGAAGCGTCAATAACCATCACCGCCGAATCTGCCGCCATCAGGGTACGGTAAGTATCCTCTGAGAAATCCTGGTGTCCCGGAGTGTCTAATATATTGATACAATATCCATCATACTGAAACTGCAGTACAGACGAGGTAACAGAAATTCCCCTTTCCTTTTCAATATCCATCCAGTCGGATACTGCATATTTTGAATTTGCCTTTCCCTTTACCGAACCGGCAGTATTGATTGCCCCTCCAAATAACAGAAATTTCTCTGTTAAAGTGGTTTTACCGGCATCCGGATGGGAAATAATCGCAAAGGTTCTTCTTTTCTCTATTTCTTTTTTTAAATCTGCCATTGTTTACTCCTTAATGCCCTTTAATAAGAAAGCCTTACCGCAATCTTAGTAACCTTTCCCCTGACGACCCGAATCTCATTATTTCTTCTCGATATATATCTTTTCAGGGTTCCCTTTCGGACTCTGTATATCCATTTCTCCGTATTAATGTTCTTCTGGGTAATATGTGTCCGCTTACTGCTGATTCTCTGTACCTTCTTCTTATTACCGGTCTTGCTCTTTTTATCATTTGCAGGCTTTTTCAGAGAAGAGGATACCTTTTTGGAATCACCAATATAACACTTCGTGGAAGATGTCAGCTTCGCTGTCTGTATTTTGCCCGTTTGTTCCCATTCATACCCGTTAGGTGCAATTTTATACTTAACAAATTTCACCGTATTACCCCGGATTGACAAAATGCCATAATCTACATTGTCCGTTGTACATCCGGACAGACCTATATTTTTTAAAGAATAGTATTTCCTGGCTTCTGCCGTCTGGCTGCTGCCAAACAAAAAAACAATTCCCCATAATGGTATTATCACCCAGATTATTTTCCGCAGTAATTCCATACTTTCTTCATCCCTCTCCCATCAAGACAGGGCTGTCATCCTTTTCCAATCATTATAATGATTTTACAGAAAACCAACAGCCCCTTCTATCTACATTATTTTGCAACAATATTAACAATCTTTCCTGGTACATAGATTTCCTTTATCACAGTAAGACCCGACAATTTATCTGCAATTGCCTCTTTGCCCTTTGCAAGAACGGCATCCTTTGCCTCGTCCACCGCAATATCAATGGTAGCCTTTGTTTTACCGTTAATCTGAACCGGAATTGTAATCTCATTATCCTTCATAGCTTCCTCTTCATAGGTTGGCCAGCCGGAAGCAAAAACTGTTTCCGTTCCTCCTAATGCTTCCCATAATTCCTCACCAATATGAGGTGCAAATGGGGCAATCAGACGTACCACCGTCTTAAGGGTCTCGGTATCCACGCCACCCTTCTTGGTCAATTCCACAAATTTATTATTGTACTCCATGAAACCGGAAATAACGGTATTCAGTGAAAAGCTCTCTAAACGTGTAGTGATATCGTATACCATCTTGTTGCGCAGCTTGATAAGCTCCGGTGTCTCCCTGCCAGGATTCTCAATGTTCTTAACTGCCATATTATAGAAACGGGATAAGAAACGGTATACACCGTCAATTCCCCGGTCATCCCAGATGGAATCCAGCTCAGGCGGTCCGATAAATAACTCATACATACGCAGAGCATCACAGCCATAGTCGCTTACCATATCATCCGGCGATACAATGTTGCCTAAGGATTTACTCATCTTGGTGGCTGCGCCGGTCTCCCGGTCACGACCACAGACCATCCCCTGGTTAAACAGCTTCTTAAACGGTTCATCAAAATCCACCACGCCGATATCGTGCAGGAACTTGGTATAGAAACGTGCGTACAGTAAGTGAAGCACCGCATGCTCCACACCGCCGATATACATATCAACCGGTAAATACTTGTCTGCCTTTTCCTTATTTACCAGCTCCTTGTCATTCTTGTTATCCACATAGCGCAGGAAATACCAAGAAGAACCGGCCCATTGCGGCATTGTATTGGTCTCACGCTTAGCAGGCTTACCACAGCAAGGGCAGGTGGTATTTACCCAGGAATCAATGGCTGCAAGCGGTGACTCTCCTGTTCCCGTCGGCTCATATTTCTCAACATCCGGAAGCAATACCGGAAGCTCCTCCTCCGGAACCGGTACCGCACCACAGTCCGGACAATGGATAATCGGAATTGGCTCGCCCCAGTAACGCTGGCGGGAAAATACCCAGTCCCTCAGCTTATAATTGGTGGTCTTCTTGCCGTATCCCAGCTTTTCTATCATTTCAGGGGCTTCCTTCTTCAATACAGCGGACTCCATTCCATTCCAGTCACCGGAATTAATCATGGTTCCGTTTGCCTCGGTATAAGCCTCTGTCATATTTTCAATCTCTTTTCCGTCCTTGGCGATAACCTGGATGATTGGAAGGTCGAATTTCTTTGCAAATGCAAAGTCACGGTCATCATGGGCAGGCACGCACATAATCGCTCCTGTACCATAATCAGCCAGTACATAATCGGACAGCCAGATTGGCGTCTTTTTGCCATTTAACGGATTGATTGCATAGGAACCGGTAAATACACCGGTCTTTTCCTTATCCTGCATACGGTCCACATTTGACTTCATGGATGCATCATAAATGTACTTCTCCACTGCCGCTCTCGTCTCATCCGTTGCAAGCCTTGAAGCCAATGCATGCTCCGGTGCCAATACCATAAAGGTTGCTCCCCATAAGGTATCCGGACGGGTAGTATATACGGTGATACTTTCCTCCATACCATCTACCTTGAAGTCTACCTCTGCACCATAGGACTTGCCAATCCAGTCAGCCTGCATTTTCTTAACCTTCTCCGGCCAGTCCAATGTATCCAAATCTGCCAGCAGGCGGTCTGCGTATGCTGTAATCTTTAACATCCACTGGCGGAGATTCTTCTTGGTTACCTCGCTGTGGCAGCGCTCACATTTACCGTCCACAACCTCTTCATTTGCAAGACCAGTCTTACAGGACGGACACCAGTTAATCGGCATCTCCTTCTCATAGGCAAGACCTTCCTTGAACATCTTCACAAAAATCCACTGCGTCCACTTATAATAATCCGGGTCGGTGGTATTTACCTCTCTGTCCCAGTCATAAATCGCTGCAATCTCGTTAATCTGTCTCTTAATATTGGCTACATTCTCTGCGGTGGAAATTGCAGGATGCACACCGTTTTTGATAGCATAATTCTCTGCCGGAAGACCAAAGGCATCCCATCCCATCGGATGAATCAGATAGTATCCCTGCATCATCTTATAGCGGCTCCATACATCACTGATTACATATCCTCTCCAGTGTCCTACATGAAGTCCGTTACCCGACGGATATGGAAACATATCCAGACAGTAATACTTCGGCTTCCTGCCATCCTCCACATTAATCGGGTTCTCCTCCCATTTCTTGCGCCATTTGCCCTCAATCAGCTTGTGATTATATGCTGTTGCCATTGTAAAATCCTCCTACAGTAACATTCAGGGTATCTCCCTCAATAAAAATCTAATTTCAACAAATCTTAAGGAATTCATAGGAAAAGCTTGAAATCCTTAACTTTTTCATTGTATCATACAATCTTATTTTGTCAAGAATTCCCTGTAAAACTCCTTTTCTCCAATCACCTATTTTCTCACTGCGTCAATCGGCTTTAATTTTACCGCCCACCGGGCAGGAAAATAGCCCGCCAGAATACCTAATACCGTAGAAAACACCACTGCTGCAACCACAAGCCACCAAGGTATCACCGCAAGCTGTGTCCCTTTTGCAAATTCCAGAAGAATGACGCCAAGCTTATTTATAATTCCACGGATTCCATAGGAGACAGCAATCCCCACAATGCCTCCCACTGCACCCAGGATTCCAGACTCAAGTAAAAACAGGTATAACAAGTCATCCAAATCACAGCCCAGAACCTTTAATATGCCAATTTCATTTATGCGGTCATATACGGCTGTTGTCATGGTATTACTGATTCCAATGACTGCCACCACCAGTGCAATCATACCAATTCCACCAAGCAGAAGCTGTACCACCTTCAGAGTCTTTTTCACAGAATCCAGGTATTCCTTTTCATTTTCTGTCTGAAATCCCATATCCTGAAGCTTCTTGACAACAGCATCCACCTCATCTATATCATCCACAATTACCACTGCGCTGCTGTAAATAAAATCCTTATATGCATTTCCCTGTGAATCTACAGGCTGCCCCACGATATTCCCATCAGGGCTTTTTCGTTTCAGATACCGGAGCAGAACGTCCAAATCACAATATACGCTCTGGGATTCCATGGAATATGTATCATCGTCACCCTTCATAACCCCGTCAACAGTAAGCTTATCCGAAAAACCACTGTCATCAAACCCAATATTAACCTGAAGTTTTTTCCCAAGCATTTCCTTTGTCGTTTTACTTTCTGCTTCTATATAACTGGTGCCTGTATTTTCATTATAAAATAACATTCCCATCAGATTTCCAAAGACCAGCTTTGGCTTTGCAGCTGTTCCGCTAAGCCCCGACCCTTCCACAAGCTCAAACCTTTCCAGCTGTTCTGCAGGGATTCCGCACAGTCCGGCATAGCTGATATATTTGTCCATCTGCATGACTACCAAAATCTCATACATCGGATAGACCGTCTCCACATGGGAAAGCTTGCTGAATTTTTCCATGGTGCGGTCCGACAGCATTTTGTCCTTACGCTTGCCGTTCTCCTCACCATGCACTATAATCCTTCTTACCGTATCCCCAGTCTCATAATCCTTCAGCATTACATCCTTTACACCAATTCCAATGGAAAGCAGCGAAACAATAGAAATGACACCGATTGTCACTCCCAGCACAGTTAAAATGGTACGGGTTCTTCTTCTTTTCATATTCAATGTACATAACCGGAATATCCAACCCATTAAAATTCCTCCTGAATCCGCTTCTTACGCTTCCATTTTCTGTACCCCAGCAACGAAACCATTGCAATGACAACCACCACTATTCCTACAACTAAAATCAGCCTTCCTGCTCCGGTCTTCTTCTCCTCCTCCTTTACCTTCTCCAGATTCTTATACACCGGAGCTGTAATATCATTATCCGGATTTAACAGCTGTTCTAATTTCTCCTGCTTTTCCTGCTTGTTTCCCTGACGGTCCTCATAGACAATCGTAATATAATTCATTCTCTGGGTTCCCTCTGACAAATGCTGCGCTGTTACGAGCATATCCACATTACCGCTCTTACCGGGCTCAATGTTTCCAATATAGCTTTCCATTTCTGAAATGTTTTCACCAGATATTTTCACCGTCACATTGTAAAGGGTTCCCTTACCCAGATTATTGACCATACCAGTGATTTCCAGCTCCTCTCCTAATATAAAATCACCATTTATTACAAGGTCTGTAAGGGAATATCTCTGTTCTAACCGGATTGGAAGATAAATGGCATCCTCCACCGTATAGGACGAGCCATAATTATCCTCATAGGCAAGCTTAACCATAAGCTTATAGGACTTCTCCTCCAAACCCTCTGCCGCCTTCATCCGAAATGTAAGGGTTTCCTCCGTTTCCGCATCTAACTGCTCCACATAATCCGTTCCTGCCCCCTTTGCCGGCAAAAGCTCTCCTGCCTCCGAAAGAACGGTTACCTTCATATTCTTTATATTTTTCTTCGCCGTATTATAAAGGGTTAGTGAAAGCTCAAATTCTCCTCCCGCCGTTATCTCGTCTTCCTTTACCTTATAATCCGTCACCATTACCTTAGGCTCTGCAGCCTCCACACTCACAGTACATACCGTCACAAAAAAACACACAGTCAGCAGCCATCTACATATTTTCTTCACAACACATGCCTCCAATCTCTGCTATTCTTCGATTTTTCCGTCCGCAATCTTTACAATCCGGTCTGCTTCCCTTGCAAGGTCAATATTGTGGGTAATCAGCACCAGAGTCTGGTTCAGCTTCTTGACAGAATCCTGCAAAAGCGTAATAACCTCATTACCATTCTTTGAATCCAGCGCTCCCGTCGGCTCATCTGCCAGAATCAGGGATGGACGGTTTGCCAGGGCTCTTGCAATTGCCGCCCGCTGCTGCTGTCCGCCGGACAGCTGGTTTGGCAGATGCTTTCTTCGGTCCTTTAAGCCCAGCATCTCCAAAATATGCTCTATGTACTCCCGGTCCGGTTTTCTGTGGTCTAAAAGAATCGGCATCTGGATATTTTCCTCCACCGTCAGTACAGGAATCAAGTGATATGCCTGAAATACAAATCCAATCTTCCTTCTACGAAACACAGACATTTCCTCATCATTTAATCTTGTGATGTCCTTATTGTCAATGACAATCTTCCCACTGTTTGGCACATCCACACCGCCCATTACATGTAAAAGAGTAGACTTACCGGAACCCGAAGCACCAACTACCGCCACGATTTCACCTTTTTCTATGGTCAGGTTCACATCATCAAGCCCCCAGACTCTTGTATCCCCTTCCCCATATATTTTTGTTACATGCTCTAATCTCACAATCTCCATATTCTCTTCCTCCTGTTATAAACAATTTTCCATTTTAACCATTTTTTCAACCTGTTAATCTCCGTCCGTTGTCAGGTCAGATGCCATGTCCATCGGCAGACCTTTTAGCGGCACATAGACCGCACCACATAACAGTAAACCGGATGCAATGACTCCCAGTATGATGGAAACCCACGGAACTGCAAAATCTATGGGATAGAGAAGCCTTAAAAACAGATACAAATAATAGCTGATTCCCATTCCAACTGCGACTCCAAGGATATTGGCACCAATAGTTGTTGCAATTCCCTCTAACATAACCGTATACGTCAACCGTTTCTTTGACAGACCTATCACCCGGAGCTGGGCAAATTCCTTTCTTCGCAGATGCAGATTGCTTGCAGTGGTATTGACAATATTCACACCGCTTAAGGCCACCACAAAGAGCACCGCTAAAGCCACATAACGAATAACTTTTCTAAGTTTAGTACAGATATATAATATTTCACCATACATTGAAGAAATACTGTCTGTTGTATACGAAAGCCCTTCTAACACTTCCAGTCCACTTGAACTGATTTCAGTTCCTTCCATATGGAATTGAATTCCGGAAATCTCATTCTCTCCCATACCTGTAATTGCAAAATAATTTTCTAATGGGACAATCGCTTTAAGAAACCCATAACCATAACCCTCATTTTCTAAATCCACTATTGCTTCAATCGTATAGGTCTTATATTCCCCTGCCTCTATCAGCTCCTTCCGGGTAAATTCCGGAATAGAATACCCATTATACTTTTCATAAGGGTCCTTTTCCTCTTTTTCCTCCTTCAAAGCTGCCGTCTCCCGTTCCTTCACCAGCGTCATGAATTTTTGAGGGTCTACAATATCAATGGTTTCTCCCACTTTATAATCCGTAACCGTATAATGACCGTACGTGAAAGCTTCTACCAGTGTGTCCTCCTCAAGGCGCGCCACCGCCTCTGAGGCTCCAACTAAAACCAAACCATTTTCACTTATATCCAATGTTCCATCTATAAGCCGGTCTTCTAAATCCTGATAATCCTCTTCATCATATCCTATTAAATTTAAAGCCGCTGCAAAGGATTCATGTTTTTCGTCCTCTCCAGCCTTGACTTCGTCATACAAATTCTTCCCTGCCTTTCCCATGACAGTTTCCTTGTAATATTCCTCTGTAAATCGTCCCACCACTGCCTCCGGGCTCACCGCAGATAGTTCAGAGATATAAATCCGCTTTGCCTCTGTGATATTTCTCTCCGCAGCAATTTTCTCCAGCTCCTCCATTGGAGGGAGTGATGCCATCGCTGCTTCTGCATCTGATTCCGTCCCAGGTGATATGACATTATAATAATACAACTGGTATTTTCCATTATGCTTCATTGCATCCTTCAGCATCTTGTTTATTATGCCTGTATAACTCATCATTACAATAACGGCTGCCACACCAATACCAATAGCAAACACGCTCTTAAAATATCTTCCCGGATTCCGCATCAGGCTCTTATGGGCATATTCGCCTTCAACGCCCAAAAGTCTTCCCATAATGCCCTTCCCTCTTGCTTTAATCCGTTCCTTCTTAATGCGAAACTCTCCCCGCACTGCACTGATTGGAGTCATACGGTTTATAAATTTGCAGTTTTCCTGCATTACAAAATATAAGTCTCCTAAAAAGACAACCAGAATGACAGCTGCCGGCAGAATGTGAAAGCTTGTCGGATTATGAATAACCAGTCCCACAGCCGCCGAAACCGGATAGCCCAGAACTACACCGACGGCCACACCGATAATCTCTAAAATTGCCCCCATAATATAGATTAATGCCCGTAGCTGTCCCTTTGTCGCACCAATACAACGGAGGATTCCATAATCCTTAAGCTGTTCAAGCAGTGACAGCTGGATGGAATTCCTGATAATTCCAACTCCGAATATTGCAAATATATATGCAATCAATATAACAAACATAACTGCAATAAATATAAAATTATCATCGCCATCATTAAAATAGTACATTGCCAGCTCAGGATTTAATTTACCTGCAACATTGTACTCCTGTTCAAGTGACTTTAATGTCTCGCTCATCCTATATGGATTATTAAGATTCACATATAGCGCATTCTTACATAAGGTTTCTGTTTCGTAATTATACCCTTCTCCCACATAGGCACTTTTTACATCCTCTCTGCTGATAACCGCATCAATCTGGCTCTGTGTCTCCGTATAAAGTACCAGGTCATAATCCGCCTCTTTTCTCACGGCGGCTCGCTGGTTCAAAAAATAATCCAGCATCGTATTCAGTAATACAAACAGCACCAAAACAGCGATTACCACGCCTATTATGGTATTTATGCTTCTCTTCCTATTGTGCTTTAAATAGTATACTGCAAGCATTCTGTAATCTGTCATCCTTCCCATCCCTCATTTCCTTTGATTTGCCATACCATAAGAAGCTAATATGAAAAAGCTTCCTAATAATATAAAAAGCATAGCCCTTTCCGACTATGCTTAGTATACAGTATAAATATTACTTTCAAGTGACTTTGAAGAAGATTTTTCTTACATTTTTGTAAGATTTGGGGAACTATGCCTCTCACTGCACAAAGGTCACCACAAACCATGTATACTTCCCCTCTTCACTCTTCACACGGATGCTGCCTCCCATTCCCTCAATAATGGACTTGGTAAGGGAAAGCCCGATTCCCACACTGTTTGGATTCACTTCCTGATGCACCCGGTAAAACCGTTTGAAAATATTCGGTATTTCCTTTTCCGGAATTCCCGGTCCTTCGTCCTTTATATAAATTCTGGTATAAACCTTTGTCTGTTCCACCTCTACCCGGATGGATTTATCATTGCCGGAATAATCCGATGCATTTTTCAGCAGATTGATGACTGCCTCCACCAGCCAGTCCCCATCACAGGAAAGCGAAATCTCCTCAGCACAATCGACAGTCAGCTTCTGGTTTCTCTCCTTTACCAGAAAGGAAATCCCCTCGCCTGCCTGCATCAGCAACGGTTTCAGCATGTTTTCCGTTTTTTCAAACCGGATGGCTCCCGCTTCAATCCGGGCAAGCTTTAGCATGGATAAAACCATCCATTCCATACGACTTAACTGGTTTCCTGCCTCCTCTAAAATCTGTTTCTGCTTGTCTTTTTCCTCTACTTTATCCTCTAACAGCAGGTCTATAAACACCGTCAGGGATGCCAGCGGTGTTTTTAACTGGTGGGAAATGTCAGAAATAATATCCCGTAGAAATATTTTTTCATCCTGCTCCCGCTTCTTGCTTTCCTTTAACGCCCCTACCATTTTATAAAAATTAGTATATAAAACTCCTACAGCCCCTTCTTTATATTCCTCTGCCGGAGGCTCCCCGTCCTCCTCCATCACCTCTGTCATAATCTCTGATATGTTCTCGATTTCCGAATAAACCCTATCCAGATTACGATAGGATATGCAATAGACAAGAACCATAAAAATGAGAAGAAGAACCAGCAAGCCTCCGGTTTTCCATGTAAATTCTCCCCAGTTTAACCAAATCCATCCCACACATAATATCAAAAAGAGAAAGGAAATTATCACAAATTTCTTTTTATACCTGTTCCGTTCATAATTACTCCGCATGCTTTATATTCCCCGCTTTTTAAACCGATACCCTACTCCGCGAACCGTCTCAATAAAACCGGCATCCTCTGAAAGCCTGTTCCGTAACCGTTTCATATAAACCGATAACGTATTATCATCTATAAAGTTATCCTCTGTGTCATATAACCGTTCCATCAGCTGGCTTCTGGTTAAAACCAGACCTTCATTTTGCACCAGCTCCTTCAATAACCGCAGTTCACTGGGAGTACATTCCACAGGCTGGTTTTGATAAAACAGGCGAAATTCCTTTATAAAAAACTGATGGGCACCAAAATAAAACACATCTGAGGCTGTCTGTCCTCCAGAATAACGGGTTCTTCTGATATTTGCGGCAATCCTGGATAAAAGCTCCTTCACACGATAAGGCTTTGTCACATAATCATCTGCCCCTAATTCCAATCCCTGTACAATATTTGCTTCTTCCCCCACCGCAGTCAGAAAGATAATGGGAACCTGCTTATTCCGGTTCCGGATTTCCCTGCAAAAGTCAAATCCGGTTCCATCAGGAAGCATCACATCTAATAAAATCAAATCCACTTTATCCGCCAGCAGCTCTCTGGCTTTTTCCAGACTGCCCGCATGTACCACCTCATAGCCTTCTGACTGTAACGCATATTCTGTTCCCATGGCAAGGGCAAAATCATCCTCCACCAGTAAAATTGTTCCCTGCATACTCTCTTCTCCGTTATAATCTGTTATATAGTAAAAAGGGCATTCCAGAATCTACTGGAACGCCCTGTCAACGTCTTTATCTGATTAATATTTGTATACCTTCATAGTCTTTTTACCAAATGCCATAGCCTTCTTATGTGTTGCAAAGAAGATATCAATATGGTTACCGGTTACTCCACTTCCCCGGTCTTCTACAGTATATACAACCCCACCGATTACTACCTGTGTACCAAATGGTAAAATGCTGGTATCTGCCGCAATGGTTCTGCCCTCTGTCGGAGTTGTTCCACTTGCAGTCTTTCCACTGCCTCCACTACACTTCTTACATCCGCAATATGCTGTAATCGTAAAGGTTCCGATACAATCTCCGGACTCTGTTGTAGTAACAGGTGTTGTTGTGGCACCACTATAGGAATCACTATTGTCATTAGAGCCTGACGAACCGCCATTATTACCGCTGTTTCCGGAAGTCTGGCTTGCCGCTGCCTGTTGTTCTGCCGCCTGTCTGGCTGCCTCTTCCTCTGCCGCTTTTCTTGCAGCTTCCTCTGCTGCCTGACGCTCCAGTTCTTCTGCTGAAACTGCAATTTCATATAACTCATCTACTTCTACAAAATCTGCAGATACATAGCCTGTCTGACCATCCTCTAACATAACCGGCAGCCATTTGATTTCCTCTGAAGACTGTTGCTTAACTGCCGCTTTTTTCTCTGAACCGGAACTGGCAGAGCCCTCTGCCTCCACCTCAGCAGCCTTTTCCACTGTCACTGCTGCAACACCTGTATTATCCTCTGTCTCAGAGGCTGTGTCAGCAGGTGTGCTCTCTGTAGTACTATCGGTTTTGTTATCCTCTTCCGTAGTAGAAGCTGTCTGCTCCTGCGTATCCTGCTCTTCTGTCTTTTTGGCATCTTCAGCTTCATCTTCCGGATTTTCCAAAACAGTAATGGTATCATCCTTATCTAAAACCACCAGAATATCTGCACTGGTAGATTTCTCTGCACGAATGTTTACGCCATCCTCCAGGACAGTACCACGTAATGTAACATAGTCCTCTGCAAATTCCTCTGCACTGTCACCGGTCAAAACATACTGTGATAAAACATATCCTTCCACATCACCAGACTTTATTTTCGTCCAGTCACCCTCTGTGCCTTCCACAATGGCAATCGCTCCCGGATTCATGGAACCCACAAACTCAGCCTCTGTACTTGGCTCTTTTCTTATATTCAAAGTCTCATCTACATTTGCAATACACTTATTTGCAAATTCACCCTGCTCCTCAGGCTCCGGGGTCTCAGGAACTACAGGAGTCTCCTGCTCTGCCACAGCTGCTTCTGTCTTTGCAGCTTCTGTAGTCACTTCCTTCTCCGTAACCGCTTCTGTATCTTTTTCCGAAGTATCTGCCTTTGCAGCTGATTTTTCCTCACCACTATTTCCAAATAATGCGTCCTTCATGCTTACTGTCGCACTCGCCTCGACTACATCATCTGAACCAGAATGACCTAATGCCACACCGCCAATTACCAAAGCTGTTATGACAATCACACAGACAAATATCTGCAAATTACGAACAAAATATCTGCCGTTGAAAATGTGTTTTCTCATATAAAGCTTATAACGTTCTGCCATCACAGCTCTTCTGTTATGCCTCATGTTTAATTTCCTCCATCAACTGTCAGCTTAATTGTTGCCAAAACCTCTCATGTTGATATCCTCATTAATAAGCTACATAATCATATCCAAATTGTTACAAACTTGTTACATGCTGTAATATACCATTTAACAAAATAAATGTCAAGTCTACATTTTGCGTTCTCATGCGAAGATTTTTCTATATTTTGATACCATTTTCGCCATGAATATGTTAAGATACTATTACATTTTGTGTAATTATCCTAATTTTAAACATATATTTATACAATTCGCACATATTTTTACAAAATAAATAAAAATATTAAACATTTATATCATTGCTTCAAAATCAAAAAAATTTACAATTTGTTCATATTTTTATTATGGGAGGGTATCATATGTCGGTATTTCGGTTAGATAAATATCTTGCAGACGCAGGACTGGGAACACGCTCTGAGGTAAAAGCCTATATTAAAAAGGGACTGGTAAAAGTAAATGCTATCACAGTCAAAAAGCCTGACGTCAAGGTGAATCAGGAAACAGATACTGTACAATTTCAGGGCAAAACCATTTCCTCTGCTGCCTACGAATATTATCTTTTAAATAAGCCTGCAGGATATGTCAGTGCAACAAAGGACAACACAGCTCCAACAGTACTTTCCCTTATAGAAAGTCCCCGCAAAGACCTGTTTCCAGTGGGCAGACTGGATAAGGATACAGAGGGACTCCTTCTCATCACCAACGACGGTTCCTTATCCCACAGGCTGCTGTCCCCTAAATCCCATGTGGATAAAACCTATTACGCAGTCGTAGAAGGAATTGTGGACAGTGCCGATGTCTCTGTTTTTAAGCAGGGTGTCAACATTGGGGATGCCGATTTGAATATTGCCATGCCTGCCGTTCTTTCCATTTTAGACATAGAACCGGATAAAAACCTTTCCTATATAAATATAACCATCCAGGAGGGCAAATTTCATCAGGTAAAACGAATGTTCCAAGCAGTGGGCAAACGGGTTATCTACTTAAAGCGTACGGGGTTTGGCTGTCTGACTCTTCCGGAGGATTTAGCTTCTGGCGCATATCGCAGACTGACAGAAGAAGAGATTCGCGCTCTGCACTTTAGTAATTTAAAGTGTTGACACATCCTTTATATCATAATAAAATAAGAAAAGAAATTTTTTATATTTAATCTGCGATTTAGTTTACATTATATTATTGGAGAGAACAAATGAATGAAAAAGCAAATTTTAGCATTGGTTTTATAGGATTAGGGCTTATTGGCGGCTCCATTGCAAAATCCATCCGCCGCATTTTTCCGGATTCGGAAATTCTGGGCTTTGATGTGGACCAGACCGCCCTGTCCCTTGCCCTGGAGGAACAAACCCTGACCAAAACCGTAACGGCAATTGAAGCCATGGGAGACTGTGATTATATTTTCCTGTGCGCCCCGGTTCATTACAACATTGCATACCTGCCTATTTTAAGAAGAATTATAAAGGATACCTGTATCTTAACTGATGTGGGAAGTGTAAAAAGTGACATTTACAGTGCCATTCATGAAAACTGTTTAGATGATTATTTCATCGGCGGACATCCCATGGTAGGTTCTGAACGCAGCGGCTATGATGCTTCCAATGACCGGCTTATTGAAAATGCCTACTATTTCATCACACCATCTGCCTGTGTTGGACAGGAAAAAATAGAGGATTTCCGTACCTTTATAGAAGATTTAGGCGCCATCCCGATAATTTACAGTCCGGAGCGCCATGATGAAATCACAGCCTATATCAGCCATATCCCACACGTTATCGCATCCTCACTGGTTAACCTTGTGGCATCAAAGGAGGATGACAGCGGAATGCTGAAGCAGCTGGCTGCGGGAGGCTTTAAGGACATTACCAGAATTGCCTCCTCTAACCCGGTTGTGTGGGAACATATCCTGCTGAGTAATCCGGACAATGTCATTGCAGGTCTTCGTACCTTTGTAGAGGAATTAGAGGAAATCATCACAGACATTCAGAAGGAAAATGCAAGGGGAATCTATTCCTTCTTTGATTCTGCAAAAAATTACCGCAACTCTGTTCCAGAGCATGCCACCGGTGTAATCCGGATGAATTATGATGTGTATGTAGATATCCCCGACGAACCAAATGCACTGGCGAAAGCCGTATCCTATATTGGCGAGGCAGATATTAACCTGAAAAATATCGGAATTACCCATAACCGGGAAGATAACGAGGGCGTTCTTCGTTTATCCTTTTATGATAACGATGGGGCTGCCCGTGCCACAGAGTTACTAAAAAGCAAAAATTATCAGGTATATAAGAGATAAGGAGTATATTTATGACAATTACACATTTTAACAGCTTACAGGGAGAAATCACCGTTCCAGGCGATAAATCCATATCCCATAGAAGTATTATGTTAGGTTCTCTGGCAAAGGGCACCACCGAAGTAACCGGTTTTCTTCAGGGAGCAGACTGTCTGTCCTCCATTTCCTGTTTTCAGAAAATGGGAATTGAAATTGAGAACAAGCCGGCAGACAATACAGTCCGAATCCATGGAAAGGGATTACACGGGCTGACTGCGCCAACGGATATACTGGATGTGGGCAACAGCGGAACAACTACCCGCCTGATGTCCGGTATTCTGGCAGCACAGCCCTTCCTCTCTACGATAGACGGCGACGCTTCTATCCGAAAACGTCCAATGGGAAGAATCATGACGCCTTTATGTCTTATGGGGGCTGAATTTGAAAGCCTGGCAGCGGATAAATGTGCCCCGTTCCGCATAAAGGGTGGCAGTCTCCACGGCATCCACTACACATCTCCAGTGGCTTCTGCCCAGGTAAAATCTGCCATTCTGCTTGCAGGTCTGTATGCCGAGGGCAGCACCAGTGTGACGGAGCCTGCCTTATCGAGAAATCACACAGAATTGATGTTTGAATCCTTTGGAGTAAATATAAAAAGTGAGGGAACCACCGCCACTGTAACTCCTGCCACCGAATTAACCGGTCAGAAAATCGCAGTTCCTGGCGACATTTCTTCTGCTGCTTATTTTATTGCAGCAGGACTAATCACTCCAAATTCGGAAGTCACAATCAAACATGTGGGAATCAATCCAACCAGAGACGGTATCCTGACTGTATGCCGGAATATGGGAGCCAGACTTTCTCTCTCCAATGTAAAGAACGACATCGGAGAACCGGTTGCCGATATCACGGTTTCCACCAGCTCCCTAAAGGGTTGTACCATTGAGGGCGATATCATTCCGAAGCTGATTGACGAAATCCCGGTCATAGCCATTATGGCTTCCTTTGCAGATGGTACTACAGTTATTAAAGATGCACAGGAGTTAAAGGTAAAGGAATCTAACCGGATTGACGTGATGGTCAACAACCTGTCAGCCATGGGAGTCGATATTGAAGGAACGGAGGATGGTATGATTATTCACGGAGGCAGACCGCTTCACGGTGCCACCATTGATTCCAAACTGGACCACCGCATTGCCATGAGCTTCGCCATTGCTGGCGGTCTTGCTGACGGAGATACCGAAATCCTTGGGGCTGACTGTGTAAATATTTCTTATCCCAGCTTCTATACTGACCTGAAAAAACTGGCCAGGCAGCTATAAACAAAAAAATCCGGTTATTCCAGAAAAATTTTTCCCAGATAACCGGATTTTACTATCTTATTCCTTATTCTGTCATCAGCTGATTAAACTCCTCCACCGCCATAGGTCTTGCATAGTAGAACCCCTGGGCAGTATCACAGCCGCAATCCATTAAAAACATAGCCTGTTCCTTTGTCTCCACACCCTCTGCCACCATATCCAGACCAATGGATTTGGTCATCTGGATTGTATGTTCCACAATCTTCTGTCCCCGCTCAGACCCAATGAAATCATGTAAAAATCCACGGTCAATTTTAATCACATCAAACTGTGTATCCTTTAACGTATTCAGAGAGGAATATCCAGAACCAAAATTGTCCATCAATAATGTATATCCATTGTCCTTTAACAGACGAATTCCCTCTGTCAGCCCGCTGTTCTCTGCGGTTTCCGTAATTTCAATCTCCAAATACTCCTTAGGAATCCGGTACTTATCCACCAGATAATTTAACACATCAATAAAATGGTTATCGCTTAAATGCACTCTCGATACGTTTACGGAAATAGGCAGAGGTTCTATCCCCTCCTCTATCCAGCTCCGTATTGTCTTACATGCCTCTTCCCAGATATAGGCATCCATTTTTGTGACAAATCCATTCTTTTCAAACAGCGGAATAAAATCTGCCGGTGAAACAAGCCCCTTATCCGGCTGAATCCAGCGCACCAAAGCCTCTGCACCCACTATCCTGCCACTTTGAATACTGTACTTTGGCTGCAAATACATAACAAATTCACGGTTAATAAGCGCCTGTTCCATATGGTCCTCCACATACTTACCTGTAAGTATTGTATTTTCCATTCCCTCTTCATAAAATGCCACATGGGTAAGGGCATTTCCCTTGATGCTCTGTCTTGCAAGAGCCGCCCGGTCACCGTACTTCCTAAGCCGCTCATTCACATTCTCCACAAACCCGACACCAAATACCAGCCGGTAAGCAATTCCATTGTATTCCAAAAGGTTGTCATTAATCATTTCTATAAAATCAAGAATGTCCTGCCTGGTTTCATAGGAAACCAGAATCATAAACACATCCGCAGTCAGACGCACAAAGAGCTGGTCCTTATTACACAGTATCTTTAGAGATTCAATAAAATAGTTAAGCATTTCATCTCCGAATGCCTCGCCATACATTTCATTAATTGCCTTAAATTTTGCAACGTCAAACTGAACCAGCGCATAATTTCCCCCGGGATTCCTTTTAATAACCTCATTGGCAACTCTGATAAACATTGCCGGAGTCCGGTCATTGGTAACATTCTGGGCTAATTGAAGACGGTATATCTCCTCTGCATCCAAGGCACACACAACTACATTCATCCTGACAATTGCACCGACCTCATCCTTCATAAGATAGCACTCCACCTTATGATATGTATAGATATCTCCCTGTGCACTCATACGGACAGAGACATTAACCCGTTCCTCATCCACTGGTACAAAATTACCACTTCCCTTCATACCCGCAATCATTTTGTGCAAAAACACATTATAAGCTGCCTTGTCCTCTTCCTGTACACACTCCTGCAAATCCTCTAATGCATTGGTAATCTTCTCTTTTCCAGAAAGTAGCAGACAATTACCATTTACGACATTCCATCCCTGATGCACATCCCAGAACATAACCAGTACATCGCTCATTGACTGAATTACGTCAATCACTTCCTTTGAAAATGCCATGGCAAAACCTCCAATCTGACAAACCATACCAAATATAATATTATATTTTATCAAAAAGCTACCGGTTTGTCATTATGAATGCACCATTTTGTCAGAGGAAATTACATTACTATTTTGAAGCGTCCCTCGAATTTGGGTCACATAATGTAATTAATACCGCAATTGCCCCAAACAGACAGCCTGCTACCGGCCACACAATCCAGCTTCTTCCCCAATCTCCGGTGATTAAACTATATGCCAAAAATCCTGCTGTTACTATACACCAGTATGCACCTGCCACAACTCCCATAATATCATTTTTTTCGCTCCTCTCTTTTTTGAGGTTTCCGGCGTAGACATTTTGCTGTAGCAAAATGTCATAATAATCCTTTTTCACTCCACTGACAACAAAAATATAAACTGCTATAGCGATTACCGTAAACAATACCATAAGTGCAATATATTTATCCCATATTACATTATCATAAATCTGTCCAATCGAACTGCACAACAGATATGCAATCACAGAAAAAATACACAATACAACTCCTATGGTAATATTTTTAGAAAATTTCCTGTGAAATTCTCCATATTCTGCTGCTAATTTCTTTTCTTCCGTTTCCGGTAAATGAAACTGGTCAGTTTTTAAAAACATATATTTTTCCATTTGCATTCCAGAGGAGACAAACAATCCCACTGCAATGGCAACACAAAGCAGCAAAATCACCGCCGACAGGTTTGTGTCGATTCCCTTTGGTTCAAAAAACATATTTACGCCTACGCAAGAAACCAACCCAAAAATACACAGAAATACTCCCAGTGCAATTTTTCTACTGGCTTTAAAACTGATTGCCCGGTACTCCTCCAGTTCTTCCTTGTTCAGCAGCCTGGCTGTTTTTTCACTCTTCGGCGCTGGGCTGTCTTTCTCAAATCGTGCCGTTTTCTCCAGACTGTCCATCTCCGTCAGCTTTACATCCGCCTCCGTAAATTCCGTTTCCACGGAAACATCTGTACCTTCGTCCTTCAACAAATAATCGGTAGACACTCCAAATATCCGGCTCATCAGTACAAGCTTATCTAAATCCGGCATGGACTGGCCGGACTCCCATTTGGATACCGCCTGCCGGCTCACCTCCATTTTCTCTGCAAACTGCTCCTGGGACAAACCTAGCCTTTTTCTTTCATTGAATATTTTTTCTGCTAATTTCATATTCATTCTCTCCTTTGCTTTTTTGTCCATCTTACAGTTGCCCCCCCTCTTTCTTCCACCAAGTCTACCTTGAAATTTGTCAACTGATGGTTGCATGCCTTGATTTTCAATTACATTACCATAAATGATTAAGAAATTGCCTATATAAAGAATGCATGGCGTTACCTGGCTTCTCTGGAAAAATCTTATCAACTATTTCTTTATGGGGCACCCATTCAGCTGCGTCAACTTCTTCGGATAGTGTAAAATCACATTTTGATGCGTATCCAATAAATCCATGCATCAACAATTCCTTTTCAGAAAACCAGTAAGTGCCTGCATAATCTAATCTATCAAGATTAATTCCTATTTCTTCTGCAACCTCACGCATCGCCGTTTCCTCTGCATTCTCTCCTGGAGTAATATAACCAGATACAAAAGTTTTAAAATCCTTTGACATATATTCCTGTGTAAGCAACGCAATTTCATTTTGTTCATTGACGACCATAACAATAACACTGTTACCAAATGAATCAAACCAAAATCTATCACATTTCGTGCAGTATGGAATTGTACCGTCATCACCAGCTTTTCTATCTTCCAGTTTGCTTCCACATTCAGGACAATATTTATGATGCATATTAATTTTCTCCTTCGCCCAAACAGTTATAATAATTAATCATTTGACTTATTCTTCCTTTTTATCAATCAAAAATACATTATCTTTATCTGCTCTTCTGATTAACGGCTCACAAAGCAATTCTTGGATTACGATTTCCCCTAAATAAAGGATGCGGCATCCATCCAGCAGGTGTCCTGCCCATGTCCTATTTGCATTTCCTATCACACCATGAATATGTGGGTCAGCATTAATAATTGTTCCATCAAGCGAAGCTAATTCCAATGGTTCCTGAAGTCTTTTGCAATATACTTTCCCTTGCAGGTAAATGTTCCAAATAATCAAATGATTAGCATCGCATCCCCAAAAGAAAAGAACCGGTACTTCTCCTGTACTGCTACCTCATAGGCATTTAACATCTGCTCTCTCGACGAAAATGCAGATACCAGCATAAGCAGTGTAGACTCCGGCAGGTGGAAATTCGTAATCAGCGAATCCACTACCTTAAACTGATATCCCGGATAAATGAAAATATCCGTCCAGCCGCTTCCGGCTCTTACGATTCCGTTTTCATCTGCCACAGATTCCAGCGTTCTGGTACTGGTTGTCCCAACGGAGATAATCTGATTTCCTCTCGCCTTTGCAGCATTAATCTTTGCCGCTTCTTCCTCCTCCACAACATAAAACTCCGAATGCATATGATGCTCCAATATATTATCCACCTTAACCGGACGGAAGGTGCCAAGTCCCACATGCAGTGTCACATGGGCAATTTCCACCCCCTTTTCCGTTAACTGGTTAAGCAGTTCATTGGTAAAATGCAGTCCCGCTGTAGGTGCCGCTGCCGAACCTTCATGCTTTGCATATACCGTCTGATAGCGGTTACGGTCTTTTAACTGATGGGTAATATACGGAGGAAGCGGCATTTGTCCAAGCTTATCTAAAAGCTCCTCCCAGATTCCCTCATATTCAAACCGGATTAAACGGTTTCCCTCCTCTACAATATCAATGACTTCTCCTACTAACAATCCATCTCCAAAGCTGATTCCGGCACCAACTCTTGCTTTCTTTCCAGGCTTTACCAGAGTCTCCCATACCTTTTCCTCTCTGCGCTTCAGCAGAAGCACTTCGATGGACGCCCCGGTATCCTCCTTCACCCCCATCAGTCTTGCAGGAATTACCTTGGTATCGTTAATTACGAGGCAGTCTCCCTGGTTTACATAATCTAGTATGTCATAAAAATGCTTGTGGGTAATGCTGCCATCCTCTCTTCCCACAACCATCAAGCGGGAATCACTTCTTTTCTCCAGTGGATCCTGTGCAATCAATTCTTCCGGTAAATCATAATAAAAATCTGTTAATTTCATCGTCATATCCTCTATTCCTCTATATTCCTTATTATCATAAACTGTATTTTATATTTGCCCACATAAGATATATTTTATCACGGCAAAGGCCTCCCTTAAATACAGGTTTGGCACGGTATACCATTTTGTCAGTGCGCCTAAGCCCTCCACATTCGTAAGTCCCTGCTTCTTTGCTACACCCACACCGCGATACACATGAAAATGATTCGTAACCAATACAACTGAATCCTCCGGGCTCCCCATAAGCTTTTTACTATAATTGATATTTTCATCTGTATTTGCTGATTGTTCTTCCAACAGCATCCGGTTTTCTTCTATCCCCTTTTTCTTTAAATATTCCTTCATCGCATAGGCTTCCGTAACATCTTCACCGGGTCCTTTCCCACCGGACAGAATAACCAGAGTATCCGGATTATCTGCTAAATACTCATAAGCCACATCCAAACGCTTTGCCAAGGCATAGGTGGGGTTCGTCCCCTTTACCTGGGCTCCCAATACCAATACATAATCTGCACCCTCTGACGGTTTTGCAGCTCCATAACCGATAATAACACCTTCTGTTACTGCCAGCACCAAAAAAACAAATAAAAGTCCAATCCCTGATATCCATTTTACTGCTGCAGGTATCGCAATATGATTCAGTGTAATATGTATAATGACCTGCCTTAACACAATTAAACCAATACCCACAACCAGCCAAAAATAGGTAAATATATTGGTCAAATCTACAAAAACAGCATACATCACAAAATAAAGCAAACACAAAATCCCGATTATCAAAAATATATTCATTAACATACGCAATTTGCCTTTCCTCATCATAATTCCTCACATTTTCTGTTTAAATTCAGGCAATTGCAAAACTTAAAAGGGGAATATACAATCTCAATTACCTGTCTATATAATTTGAAATGCTTACAAAAGCTTTATATAACATAAATCCTTTACGCGCTATTAATTGTACCACAGATTTTATAAAATACAAAGGTATTCCGCACAAAGGAGGGAATCATTTAAGCATAACCGCCTGGCGGCGTATCACAAGTAAAAAGGCGCACTAATATAGTTGACAAAATCCACTAAATGGTATATAAATTTAAGTGGACATTGTCAACCATTAGGAAAAGGAGAATATATGAGTGAATATGGGAAAGCAATTGATGCGATAAGAGAATTTAATCGTTTCTATACGGTAAACATGGAATTTCTGAATTCAAATTATCTCGACAGTAACTATTCGGTAGTGGAAACAAGAATTCTTTTTGAGATAAAAATACACAATGCATGTACACAAAGCGATATTGTCAAAATTTTGCATATTGATAAAAGCTATTTAAGTAGAATTATTCAGCGCTTATGTGCAAAAGGAATTATTCAAAAGACAAAATCCAATAATGATAAAAGAACAACAATAATTACACTAACAGCTGCAGGCAATGAGGAGACAAATCAATTGATTGAATTAACAAATTGTCAGATAGAAAAAAAGGTTGCCGGATTGAGTTCAGATGAATGTAGTAAATTATGCAATGCATTAGATACGGTAATTTCAATTTTGGGAAAAGAGGTAAACTAATATGAAAATTATTCAATTTGAAGAAAAGTACAGGCAGGATTTTATTGATTTTAGTACCGACTGGATTGTGTCAAATTTTGGTTCTCTTGAAGAGCATGATATAGAAACTTTTGAAAAAATTGACAAAGAAATAACGGCAGGTGCCATGATATTTTTGCTGTTGAGAATGAAATTGCACTTGCAACATGTATGGCAAAGCCTATGAAAGAAAAAACATGGGAAATATGTAAACTCGGCTCAAACAAAAAGGTTCCACATAAAGGTGCCGGAAGTGCCGTGTTTGAGGCGGCAATGAACTGGGCATTAAATCATGGTGCAGAAAAACTTTTTATTCTTTCCAACAGCCAACTAAAGCCCGCACTGCATATTTATAGAAAATATGGTTTTAAGGAAATAAAACTGGACAATTACGAATATGTAAGAGGAGATATTGCATTTGAATATACGAAAGAAAATTTATAAAATGAAATAGCCGTAAAAATTACAACATATCGAAATAAAGACAGCCAAATGACGGCACAGCTTACGCTGCGCCGTCATTTGGCAAGTTTTTATGCTCTAAGCTCAATTCCCATCTGCTTTAACGCATCTAACACCTTTTCTACTGCCTTATCTACCTCGGCAGATTCCAAGTTTCTGTCCTTTGCACGGAAGATTAACGAGAACGCAACCGACTTCTTGCCCTCTCCTACCTGTTCACCTTCATATACATCAAACAGCTCACAGCTTTCCAAAATCTTGCCTGCATTTTTCTTGATGACATGTTCAATCTGTCCGACAAAGAGGCTCTTATCCATCACCATGGATAAATCTCTGGTACTTGCAGGGAACTTGGCAATTCCCTCATACTTACGGTCAAAGCTTGCTAACATCGTAAGCACTTCCATGTTCAAAACTGCCACATATGCCTCTGTTTTCAAGTTATAATTATCTCCCACTTCCGGATGAATCTGTCCAAGCATTCCGATTTCCAGCTTGCCTTTCTTAAGGTAAGCCTGTCGTCCCGGATGCAGATATGGGATTTCACCTGTCGGCTCACATTCAATCCCTGCGATTCCAAGCTTTTCAAAGATTTCCTCTACAACGCCCTTCATGGTGAAGAAGTCCCCCTCTCCATACATGCCAAGGGTCAGTCTCATTTTCTCTTCCGGAAGCTCGGTAAGCGGTAACGCCTTTGGAAGGTAGATATTGCCAAGCTCATAAAGTCTTGCCGTCTTATTTCTTCTGTTATAGTTGGTTGCAAGAGAGGTCAGCATACCATTTAAGGATACGGTTCTCATAATGGAGAAATCCTCTCCTAACGGATTGGAAATCACGATTGCCTGACGCTCCTTTGCATCCTCCGGTAACAATAATTTATCGAATACCTTCGGACTTTCAAAGGAATAGGTCATTCCTCCGGAAAAACCGTTTCGCTCACAGATTTCTCTTGCCACATCATCCACTCTCTGGTTAAATGGCTTCTTACCAACGGTTGCCTCACCCTTTGGAAGGGAAACCGGAATGTTGTCATAACCATAAAATCTTGCCACTTCCTCTGCCAAATCTGCCATGCAGCCCAAATCCTGGCGGAAGGTCGGAATAGTCAATGTGTTGTCTGCCTCATTATATACTAAATCCAGTCTCTTAAAGTAATCCAGCATATCCTCTTTGGAAATGTCTGTTCCCAGCAGTGCATTATAACGCTCCGGCTCAAATGGCAGAACCTTATCCATTACCGGGTTAGGATACACATCCACAATGCCTCCTACAACTTCGCCACAGCCCATTTCTTCTACCAGCTGGCAGGCACGGTTAATCGCCTCTAATGCAGTATTCGGGTCAAGTCCCTTTGTAAACTTGAAGGATGCATCTGTCTGTAAGCCGATTCTCTTAGAAGCAAGGCGGATATTGGTGCCGTCAAAGCAGGCTGCCTCAAATAATACCGTCTTTACCTCCTCTGTAATCATAGAATTTTCGCCACCCATGATTCCGGCAATACCAACCTCTTTTTCTCCGTCACAAATCATAAGAACCCCTGAGTCCAGCTTGCGTTCCTGTCCATCCAATGTGGTAAAGGTGTCGCCATCAGCCGCACGCTTTACAATAATCTCATGTTTGGCAATGGTGTCCAAATCATAGGCATGCATTGGCTGTCCATACTCCTCCATAATATAGTTTGTGATATCTACCAGATTATTGATAGAACGGATTCCCATTGCTTTCAATCTGTCCTGCATCCACTTTGGAGAAGGTCCAATTTTAATATTTTCTACCACTCTTGCACAATAGCGGGTACACAAATCATTATCCTCTACTGTAATCTTGATAAAATCATTTACATCCTTATCATTGGCTTTCACCGTTACAACCGGTGGATAAAACGGTTTATTGAAGGTTGCCGCCGCCTCTCTTGCCATACCAATCATAGAAAAGCAGTCTACACGGTTGGAGGTAATCTCATATTCCACTACCGTATCATCTAAACCCAATGCCTTTACTGCATCATCTCCCGGCTTAACCCCTGAATCCGGTAAGAATACATACACGCCATCCTCCGGTGCCTCCGGATAAAAATCTCTGGAAGAACCTAACTCCTCGATACCGCACATCATACCGTTGCTCTCTACACCGCGGAGCTTACCCTTTTTAATCTTAATACCATCCGGATATTCGTTATCATCCCCGTGTGCTGCCGCTACTTTACCACCGTCTAATACGATGGGAATCATATCGCCAACCTTTACATTTTTCGCACCGGTCACAATCTGTAACGTTTCAGAACCTACATTTACCTGACAGACTACTAACTTATCCGCATCCGGATGTCTGTCCATTGTCTCTATTTTGCCGACAACGATTTTCTCTAAATTCTTATCCTTCTTCTCATAACCCTCTACATGAGAACCTGACAACGTCATTTTATCTACAAATTCCTGTACATCCACATCTAAATCCGGAACATACGCTTTTAACCATGATATTGGTGTATTCATAATTTTCTATTTCCTTTCTACTTTTATAATCATTTCGCATTCCTTTACTTCCTCTCAATGCTAAGCTCGTAACCTCCGGTTACTCGCTTTCCGTGCTTCGCACTATACATCAAGATATTTCAACAACCGTTTGTAAGCAAGCTTACACGGTTGTTAAAAATCTTGATGTGCATTGCTCGGCTTCGCTAAAACTGATTAAGGAATCTTACATCATTCTCATAAAGAAGACGCATATCATCAATCTCATACTTAAGTAAGGTTACACGCTCTAGTCCGATACCAAATGCAAAGCCCTGATATTCTTTTGAATCAATACCACACATTTCTAATACATTTGGATGTACCATACCACAGCCAAGAATCTCAATCCAGCCGCTTCCCTTACACATACGGCATCCCTTACCGCCACACTTAAAACATGTTATGTCAACTTCTGCTGACGGCTCCGTAAATGGGAAATGATGCGGTCTGAATTTAACCTGAGTCTTTTCACCGAAAAATTCTCTTGCAAACTGTGCCAGCGTTCCCTTTAAATCTGCCATAGTAATATTCTTATCAATGACCAGTCCCTCTAACTGATGGAAGGATGGAGAATGGGTTGCATCCACCTCATCGGCACGGAATACTCGTCCCGGTGAAATCATACGGATTGGAAGCTTACCCTGCTCCATAACTCTCGCCTGTACCGGTGAGGTCTGGGTTCTAAGTAAAATATCCTTTGTAATATAGAAGGTGTCCTGCTCATCCTTTGCCGGATGATTTGCAGGGATATTTAACAATTCAAAATTGTAGCGGTCATACTCTACCTCCGGTCCATCTACCACTTCATAACCCATACCGATAAATACGCGCTCTAAATCCTCTAACGCTATCTGGTTCGGATGTCTATGCCCACGCATGTTTTTCTTGCCCGGCAGGGTAACATCAATGGTTTCCCGTTTCATCTTCTCTGTGCGCAGAAGTCTTGCTATCCTTGTCTTTTCTTCCTCCAGCTTCTCTTCAATGGCTGTTCTTGCTTCATTTACCATCTGACCTACCATCGGTCTTTCTTCTGCCGGAACATCCTTCATTCCTTTTAATACGGCAGTCAATTCACCCTTTTTACCGAGAACTGCAACCTTAATCTCGTTAAGGCTGTCTAAGTCTTTTGCACTGTCAATTTTCGCCAGCGCTTCTGCTTTAATTGCCTCTAATTTTTCTTTCATGATATATCTCCTTTTTTATTATTTACTTTTTGTCGTGGCTTTCGCCTCTCCGCCATGCACCTCGATTCCGCTCCACCAAGTGTCCAGGCATCGGTCGTGGCTTTCGCCTCCCCGCCATGCACCTCGATTCCGCTCCGCTCCATCTGCACAGCATACCTTCCCACTAGGCTCAACTCCGTTTCGCCAAGTGTCCAGGCATCGGTCGTGGCTTTCGTCTCTCCTCCATGCACCTCGATTCCGCTTCGCTCCATCTGCACAGCATACCTTCCCACTAGGCTCAACTCCGTTTCGCCAAGTG
>JAXVOW010000224.1:0-5136 GCA_037301995.1 bacterium
CAATATCCGCATGGTACCTTTGGCTACCGATATTATAACCAGTGAATTGACTGGCAGACCATCCCCTGTTGCCGGTTTAAAGGAACAGGATATTCCATATTATGGTGTGAAAGAGGCTGCCTTCCCATTTAATATGTTCCAGGAGGTTGACCCGGTATTAGGACCGGAAATGCGTTCTACCGGTGAGGTATTAGGTTTATCTCCTTCCTATGGTGAAGCCTTCTACAAGTCTCAGGAAGGCGTCCAGTCCAAGCTTCCACTTGAGGGAACCGTATTGATTTCCGTAAACCGCAAGGATAAGGAAGAGGTTGTAGCGGTTGCCAGAAGCTTTTCGGAGGATGGCTTTAACATCCTGGCTACCGGTAATACCTATGAATTAATCAGCGCTGCCGGCATTCCTGCCACAAAGGTAAAGAAGCTCTATGAGGGCCGCCCAAATATCTTAGATATGATTACCAATGGCGATATTGATTTGATTATCAATTCTCCGGTAGGCAAGGACAGCGTACACGATGACAGCTACTTAAGAAAGGCTGCTATCAAGGCAAAGGTTCCTTATATGACAACCATTGCCGCTGCCAAGGCAACCGCCGATGGCATCCATTATGTGAAGACCCATGCAACCGGCGATATCAAATCGTTGCAGACATTGCATAGCGAGATAAAGGATAAAGAGTAAGACAGCAGATATAATGTTTGGCAGGAACGGACTGCTCATAAACAGAACTGCATAAAAAAGTATGTAAAATGGCGGTGCAGCTTAGCTGCACCGCCATTTTTAAACTGTACCTTGTAGCACAAATACAATTTGCATCAGTAAATTTTCCAACTTGTTTCTATGATATTTATTTAAATCATTTATGCCTTGGATGCACCGTCTACAGATAAGATTTCTCCCGTTACATAGCTCGCCATATCACTTGCCAGGTAAAGGAACGCATTTGCTACTTCCTCCGGTTCACCTGTTCTGCCTAACGGAATCTTTGCAGAGATTGCCTGTACAACCTGCTCCGGCAAAGCAGCTACCATATCTGTCTTTGTCACACCCGGCGCCACTGCATTTACACGGATATTATCCTTTCCCAGCTCCCTTGCAAGAGAAATGGTCAAACCATTAACTGCAAACTTACTGGTTGGATAACCCACACCGGCTGCCTGACCGGAAATACTTACCATAGAACTGGTATTGATAATACATCCGCCGCCCTGTTCTTTCATAATCTTTGCTGCCGGTAAAATGGCATAAAACACTGCCTTTACATTCAAATCAATGACCTTGTCAAACTCCTCCGGCGTATAATCATATAATGGAGTACTCTGTGAAATTCCCGCATTGTTTACTAAAATATCAATTCTTCCAAACTTTTCTTTTACCTCTGAAATCGCCTTCTCCACTTCAGCGGCATCTGTAAGCTTTGAAAACTTACCCTCTACCTCCCAGCTGGCATTTTCCTCCTTTAGCTGCTGTAATGCCTTATCTACAGACTCCTTTCTGGAACCAAACAATACAACCTTGGCGCCATTGGCAAGGTATTTACGGACAACCTCAAAACCAATCCCTCTTGTTCCGCCTGTAACTACTGCTACTTTTCCTTTTAACATAAACATGCTCCTCCTTTTACATAAATTAATAGATTAGACAATTGCGAAACTCATTATTTCAAAATGTGAGTTGTGCAAATGTAACAAATTTATGTTTGTAGGACATTTGAGAACGTCAGTGCTTAGCGAGGTGCTTTCGAGCTTAGCACTGTTGCGTTCTCAACTAAGTGCAAACGGTCCGAAAAACATATTTGTTACATTTGTACAACGTAGGCTCTCAAAAAATCGGTTTCGCAATTGTCTATATAAAATAACAAACATCGAATGTTACACAATGCAGATATATATCTGTCAAAAACATGCTAGCATAATACAGTTAAGGTTGCAAGCAATTATTAAGGTGTTGCCAATCCAACAAATTCAATGCTATACTAAATACAATGTATTAAACATATCAGGAGGGCATCATATGACAGTTGGCATCATTTTAGTAGCATTTATTATTTTCTTATGTATTCTGGCAGATAAATTTTCCGGCAAATTTGGTATGCCTGCCTTAATCTTGTTCATGTTCATCGGAATGCTGTTTGGCAGTGATGGTATATTAAAAATCCCATTTGATGACTATAAAACAGCAGAGAATTTTTGTTCGATTGCCCTGCTTTTTATTATGTTCTATGGTGGCTTCAACACAAAATGGAAGCTTGCCAAAAGCGTTGCTGTAAAGTCTGTGCTCCTGTCCACTATCGGTGTGTTGATTACGGCGGGAATCACTGCCGGTCTCTGTCATATTTTTCTTAAATTTTCGATTACAGAAAGTTTTCTTATTGGCGGAGTTCTATCTTCTACTGATGCTGCCAGCGTATTCTCCATTCTGCGTCAGAAAAAACTGAATTTAAAAGAGGGGACCGCCTCACTGCTGGAAATGGAAAGTGGAAGCAATGACCCGGTTTCCTATATGCTCACCGTAATTGGAATCGGACTGCTTGGAGCAGGGGAAAGCGGCAATCTCCTGTATTCTGTTTTTTCCCAGCTTGTCTATGGCAGTGCCATTGGTATTTTATTTGCTATTGGTGCCGTCTGGCTGCTGACCAAAAGCAACTTAATTGCAGACGGACTGGACACGATTTTTATGATTGCAACCGTTTTACTCTGTTATGGTCTCTCCAATTTTATCGGTGGAAATGCTTATTTAAGTGTTTATCTGATGGGAATTATTGTCGGCAACAGCCGGATTAAGAATAAAAATGTACTGATTCCGTTCTTTGACGGTATCACCAGTCTGGCACAGATTTTCCTATTCTTCCTTCTCGGCTTACTGGCATTTCCGCATAAGCTTCCTGCCATCATCATACCCGCACTGGTAATTGTTTTCTTCCTTACCGTGATAGCAAGACCCTTTGCCGTATTTATCATTTTAAAACCGCTTAAATGCAGTATCCGGCAATGTATTCTGGTATCCTGGGCAGGACTTCGGGGCGCTGCCTCCATCGTGTTTGCAACCATGGTGATTGCCAGCGGGGCTTCTTTACATTCCGATTTGTTTCATATTGTATTTATGGTTGCCCTTTTTTCCGTTGCCATCCAGGGTACTCTACTTCCCAAGGTTGCCCGCAGGCTGGATATGGTAGATGAAACCTCTGATGTCCGCAAGACCTTCAACGACTACCAGGAGGAGTCTGCCATTACCTTAATGCGTATGTTTATCCCAAAGGGACATAACTGGGAAAACCAGCTGGTGAAAAATGTAGCCATGCCCACAGGTTCCCTTGCCCTTATGATTAAACGCAACAAAGAAACCCTGATTCCCCGGGGAGATACCAGGATTCTTGCAGGCGACAGCGTTATCTTAAGTGTCCCTGCCTACGAACCGGCAGAACATGAAAAACTGGAAGAAATCCAAATTGACAAGGGGCATCAATGGTGCAACCATTCCATTGAAGAGCTGAAGCTGCCTCCAAACGAATTGATTGCCTTGATTATCCGGGGTGACGAAAATCTCATCCCTGACGGCAAAACCATTATTCTGGAAAATGATATTGTTGTGGCTTACCGCTGACGTATTATGGATTATTCTCAACATGGTCGGTCAGCCATTTACAGGATTCTTTTTCCCAAGCAGTTCATAGTAAAATATGTACTGCTGCAAAACACCTTCAAACCCTTTATACCGCCGTTTGGGAAAGCCTCTTTTGTAGTGCTGCTGTAGTGCCTGATTAATGTGGGTGTCTATCGGAAATGCCTGTAAGTGGTGCAGTGCAAAGAGACAGATGCAGTCTGCCACCTTTTCTCCCACACCGTATAATTTCAACAGTTCTTCCTTTGCCTGCCCGTATGGCAGCTGTTGGATTTCTTCCAAACACACTTCCCCTGACACAATGCTTTTTGCTGTACGAACCACATATTTGCTGCGGTATCCCAGATTACATTCCTTTAATGCATCCTCCTCTAATACCGCCAGCGTCTCTGGTCCTGGAAACGAATAATAGACCTCACCATAGACATTTTCTCTTTCTTCCCCATATTTCTCGCAAATATTTTCTATACACCGGCGAATCCGCACAATATTATTCTGTTGGGAAATCAGAAATGACACAATCATTTCCCATAAATCCTGCTGCAAAATCCGTATTCCATAGCCAAATTCCGCTGCATTTTTCAAATACACATCCTTCGGATTAATCTGACCGATATAAACCGTATAGTCATCCTCTAAATTAAAATATGTTCTCCAAAATTCCTCAAACTCTGCTTCTTCACAATGAAATATACATTCTTCCCTGGTCTGTTCTATTTTCAGGTACCGGTCACCTGCAATGATACTGTATGTATTTTCCTTCTCTGCTCTCATCCGGAAGCACTGCCCGGATTCACAGATTTGAGCAAGATTGAAATTATCAATTGTTCTTTTAACCATATTTTTCACTTCTTTTGTCTGTATAATATCTCAGTCTTTATCCTTCAGCAGGGCATACATACAGTAGTCATGTATCTGCCCATTTTTACAAACTCCCTTTTTCATGATTCCCTCCAAGGAAAATCCTGCTTTTTCCAGTACTCTCCGGGAACCGGTATTATAGGCAAAGGGTTCTGCATAAATCCGTATGATATCAAATTTTGCAAATGCTTCCTGACAGAGCTGCTTCACAGCCTCCGTCATAATACCATTGCCCCAGAATTCCTCTGCCAGCCAATAGCCCAGCTCTGCACTTTTCTCATAAACATCCGTTCCACAAAATATTCCAACACTGCCTGCCACATGTCCATCCACCACAATTGCACGGCAAATTTGCCTCTCCTCACTGTTTTCCACACAGGAGCGGATATAACCCTCTGCATCGGCAAGAGTGTATGGATACGGAAATACATTCCTGAGATTTGCTGCAATCTTTTTATTATTGGCATAGTGTGCAACATCCTGTGAGTCGGCTAAATTCCATTTTCGCAATTCAAATTCCATAAGTTAATACCTCCATTCTTACGATTGTCTTGTGATTCTATCTGTCCTTGTGTAATGAAATACCGTCCAGTTTTTCCTTCTCTAATGCAGCTATCATTTCTGCGTATGGATTTACATTTCCATCTACTGCGTAT
>JAXVOW010000225.1:0-2670 GCA_037301995.1 bacterium
AAGATTTTAAAGCGGAATGAATAAAAACACAGGAAAGCCACGCATACTATTCTAAAAATCAGGTGAGACATGCCAGAAAATGGTACACCATGCTAAATGTATTATGGTAAAACCAGGAGGGAAGATGTATGTGGGGCTTTTTGATTGCCTGCATTTCAGGCGCATTGATGAGTATTCAGGGAGTATTTAACACAGGAGTGACGAAGGAAACGGGTCCGTGGCTGACAAACAGCTTTGTCCAGTTGACCGCTTTTATTGTATGTGCAGGCTTCTTTTTGTTTACGGAGCAGGGAAAGGTGCCGGTTGGAGACCTGTTTAAGGTGGACCACAAATATATGCTGTTAGGAGGCGTGATTGGCGCATTTATCACATTTACAGTAATCCAGAGCATGGCTTCTCTGGGACCGGCAAAGGCAATTCTGGCAATTGTGATAACCCAGGTGTTAGTGGGCTATCTGATTGAGCTGTTTGGCTGGTTTGGCGTGGAAAAGGTGCCGTTTTCCGTATCTAAGCTTATCGGAATTGTGATTGCAATTGCCGGACTTATCGTCTTTAAGTGGGAAGCATAGAACGAAATGCCCAGAATAACAAAAATCAGACCTGTCTGCCGCTGATGGCAGCGAAGCTGCCAGATATAATTTTCACTATCGGAAGCTGAAAATGTATCTATGCCTTTTGCATATGGTATAGTGTATCAGCCATGTATAACAGTGACGATTTTTGCAATCAACTAGATTCCTTAGAAAGCTGCTGTTTTTATAGACATTTGCCATGTGCGTCCAAAGTGATTGTTTGAATGCCGCACAGTGGTTCTCATTGGTTTGCAGACACGCTTTTGCTCCGCTTAGAACGTAAGGGACACTAGGAACCTAAGGAACAGGTTCCAAGTGCCCGCGTTCACACAGGGTCTGCAAACCAATAGAGAAACCACTTGTTGTGGCATGAGTTTTCACGTAAGACGCACAATAAGGGCAAATGTCTAAAAACATCCAGCTTTCAAGGAAGCGTAAGGTTGTGCAAAAATCATCCTGTTATACATGGCTGATACTATACAAAAATAGCAAAAGGCATGGAAATCTTAAGGAGCTTCCGATAGTGAAAATTATGTACTCCTTTGCGAGGAGGTTGCGGCAGACAGGTCTGATTTTGTAAGAATTGTCCTTTTTTGGATGCAATATAGATAAAAAAACAGTTGTAAATTGTTCATATTTTAGGTATTATGAAAACATATCTTATTTTATTTCATTTTATAAATTGCACTCCGTTTTGTAATTGTGTAACTGTTTTGAAGAGAAAGGGAGTGTAAAAATGAACAAATACATATGGCTGATTATATTTCTCGGGCTGGGTTTCCTGACAGGATGTGGAACAAAGGAGGCTGTCATGACCGCATCGGATAAGGGGACAACCCTTTCGGATGGGCAAAACGCAGCTGCTTCCGGTACGGAAGAGACTTTGTCAGATTTGGAAAACCAGGAGGTGGCTGCTACACAGGAGCGGATTTATGTGTATGTCTGTGGTCACGTAGAAAAGCCTGGTGTATACCAGCTGTCAGCGGATGCAAGGATTTGTGATGCATTGGAGCTGGCAGGGGGAGTGACAAGGGAGGGACGTCCGGAGGCTCTGAACCAGGCAGAGCATATGACCGATGGACAGACCCTGTATGTTCCGGGAATGGAGGAAGAGACCGGAGAATCGGTTTTGGAGGATGACGGACTGGTTAATATTAATCAGGCAGACAGGGAAGCCTTAATGACACTGCCGGGGATTGGTGAGTCAAAGGCGGAGGTCATTATCCAGTACCGGGAGGAGCATGGTGCATTTAAATCCATCGAAGAGCTGATGGAGATCCCGGGAATTAAGGAAGGTGTATTTAATAAGATAAAGGAGAGTATTAAATGTAAATGATATATGAAGGATAGATAATAGGAGAATTGGGATGAAAAAAGTATTAGTTGTAGATGATGAGAAGCTGATTGTAAAAGGGATTAAATTTTCATTGGAACAGGATGAAATGGAGGTTACCGCCGCCTATGACGGAGAGGAGGCATTAGAGCTTGCAAAGAATAACGAGTTTGATATTATTCTGCTGGATGTTATGCTTCCGGGGCTGTCAGGCTTTGAGGTGTGCCAGGCAATCCGTGAATTTTCAGATGTTCCAATTATTATGCTGACTGCCAAAGGGGATGACATGGACAAAATATTGGGTCTGGAATACGGAGCAGACGATTATATTACCAAGCCCTTTAATATTTTGGAGGTAAAGGCGCGGATTAAGGCGATTATCCGCAGGAACCAGAAAAAGACCCCGGATGCTCCGAAGCCGAAGCTTTTGGTGGAGGGTGATATGACAATTGAACTGGAGAGCCGGCGGGTTACAATTGCTGGAAAGGATGTAAATCTCACTGCAAAGGAATTTAATATCCTGACACTGCTGCTTTTTCATCCCAACAAGGTATATTCCAGAGACGACCTTTTAAAGGAAATCTGGGGAAGTGATGCATTGGGGGACGGACGTACCGTGGATGTCCATGTAAGAAGACTGAGAGAGAAGATTGAGTCGAATCCGGGAGACCCAAAATATATTCAGACGAAGTGGGGTGTCGGTTATTATTTCAAAAAATAAAAAAAAGACAAATCCATTCCGCAGTCTGAAGGTTATTATTTTCC
>JAXVOW010000226.1:0-24562 GCA_037301995.1 bacterium
ATAGCACTGGTATACCCATTTTCCATAATTTTTCTCCACCAGCTTTGCAAAAACCAGTTTTGAAAAATCCAGGCAATTTCCCACCTTAAGATATTTCACCACCAAAGCATGAATAAACGGTTCTAATTCTTTAATATCATCAACTATCTGTTTTGCCTCCCTTCCCATGGAACCATACATATCTGTATCCTCACAAAGTACATCCAAATTTTCATGGATTTCCGCCAATATATTAGGAATCTCCTGCACCAGAAAAAAAGACTTCCCTTTCGTATCAATGATATCTTTTCTGACATTTCCTCTTTTTACCGCCAGAACATCTTTATCATTTGCGACACGATGTTCTTCTCCAATTCTTTGTATTACATTTCCCTGTATTGGCTCTCCAGTATTTTTCACAAGACGCGCCGCCTTCCTTTCGGAAACAACCCTCTCATGACTACCCTTTCTTTTTTTTGTCAGATTACTTTTAAAATTTACTTTGCCGTCTACTTTTTTCTCATATTCGTACATATAAAACTCCTCCGCTATATCTCCTCCAGATAAAACGGAAATACCAAATTAAACAGATTATTGGTTGTCCGCACTCTGTAATCCACCCGGATTTCTACCCCATGCTTTTCCTGTATCCTGTCAAAAATCTCCACCTGTATATCTGTGATTCTCGGCTCCCACCGGATTAAAGCCTCCTCTACTGCATGCTTCATCATGGTAAGGGTCGTATAATCCACCGTGTCAAACATAAATTTATGAATATCACACCCAAAATCCGGCCGCATAACCCTCTCGCCCTTTCTGGTCATGATAATCAGGTAAATACTCTGCCGAATGCTCTCTTCACAGGAACATTCTTCTATCCGGCCTGTCATTTCATCCGGTGTAATCGGAAATTTCCACCCATTTCCCAGAAAACCATAATTACTAAAGTCAGCCATCTGTACCTCCTGCCGCAAAATTTTATTTCTTAGTATATCTTAGGTTTATTCAATTTTTTGTTTTATTTTGGGATTATTTACCATTATATTATGTTTATTTTTGTAGATTTTAATTTATTTAGGACAAAAAAAAGAATGGTGATTTCTACCATTCCATTATAAATCCATTTTATATTCCGAGACTGGCATTACTAGTTTTCCAAAAAAAGAGAGTCCCCCGACTACAAATAAATTGTAGCCAGGGGGGTGTATAAATATTGAAAAGTTGTTATTATAATACCTATTTCCCCTGATTTTCACCATTGAATTAGTTTGTTAGTTTTTGTTGGAAAATGTTGGTTTTTGTTATATAATAAGAATCAGGAGGATGACAAACCATTATGAACCGTGAATTAAACCTTATGCTAATTGAAGATGATACATCCGTTTGTAAACGTTTTGCGGAATATGTGGATATTACCCCGGGCGTTTCCATTATGGCTGTTACCAATAATTCCTACCGTGCACTGGAGCTGATAAAAGAATGCCTTCCAGATGCCATTATACTGGATTTGGAATTAAACCAGGGAAAGGGCAATGGATTATTGTTCCTGCAGGAATTAAACAAGCTCCCTATTCCCTTCAAGCCCTTTATTCTGATTACGACAAATAACTCCAGCACGATTACCTATGACTATGCCCGGCAGTTGGGGGCTGATTTTATCATGTCTAAGCATCAGGAGGATTACTCCGAAAAGAGCGCTATTGATTTTCTGAAAATGATGAAGGATATTATACAGAATAACATACGAAGCAACAACCCGGATTATACGGACCTGGAAGCCCCAAACCAGCGGGAAAAACGTCTTACCCGGTTAATCAATGTTGAGCTGGACCGTATCGGCATCAGTCCCAAGGCAGTGGGCTATAAATATCTGACAAATGCGATTCTTCTGGTGATTGATGGACATACCGGAAACCTCTGTACCACCATTGGCAAGAAATACTCCAAAACGGATGCCAGTGTGGAGCGAGCCATGCAGAATGCCATTAACAGTGCATGGCGTTCCAACGATATTGAGGAGTTACTTAAGAATTATACTGCGAGAATCAACTCCGACAGAGGAGTGCCGACTTTAACCGAATTTGTGTATTATTATGCCAACAAGATAAAAAATGACGGTTAACCGGTTAACAAAACAGGCTGGATATTCTGTTTCATATCCAGCCCGGACAGGCTCTAACGGCCTGCCATTATAGCAAAAACTAAACTCCAAAGTTTATCCCACATATTCTTCACCTCCTGTTTCTTCAATTTGGGAACAGAATACGAAAAATATGTACTTTTTTATATTTGTATACAGTAACTGTTTATTATTATTTTTTATTAGTTAAGGAGTTTATCCATGCAGCTTTTCATTAAAAATCTTGGAATCATTATCTGCTGTATATACTGCTTTATGAAGCTGTTGCACATCACCCCGGAGAGGAAAGTCCGTATTTTCCTTTCTGCTTTTATCATGCTCTTATCTGTTCTTTCCATCTATGTTGACCGCTGTAATCCCCATTTCACCATGCCCCTGCTGGTGGTGCTTATGGCTCTGTACACCGGCTATGCAACGAAAACCCGCTTATCCGTATCCATCACTGCAGCAGCCATCTCCTTTGCCTTAAGCTACAGTTTATTTGCTTTTTCATCGTTTATCGCCAGTGCACTGGGGGTACTGGTTTCGGAGACTCCCAACCATATCCTGCTCCAGCTGCTGTGCCTTGCCATACTGATTTTCATCATGCCGGTTCCCTTTCTGTTCAAACGCACAAGGAACGGCATGCCTTTCCTGCGAAAGCAGTTCTATTCCATACCGGGCATGGTTATCAGTCTTCTGGTACTTTTCATTTCAGCAACACTAAACAGTGGAAAATTATATAACACAATTCTCATTATTTTGTACCTTACACTCATTGTCCTGGCATTTCTAATCTATATCTATTGGAGAGACAAGCTGACAAAGACCTATCTTGATAAGCTGAACATGAAAAATATCGAATCCCTGAATGCCGAACTGCTGGAAAAACAGCAATACATCGAAGCCTTGGAACAGGACAACCGGCAACTGGCAAAAATCATCCATAAAGATAACAAGTTAATTCCTGCCATGGAATATGCGGTACGGACATATATTAAAGAGAGCAGTCCGGCTGCAAAGGACTCCGAAAGGGGAATGGAATTGCTGGAAGAATTAAACCGGCTCTCCAAGGACCGTAAAGGCATGGTCAGCTCCCAAAGCCGACAGGGTGAAAAGCTTGCTTCCTGTGAAGTGACCAGTATTGATAATCTTCTACAGTATATACAGCAGAAGGCGGCAGATGCAGACATCACGTTCCATGTTACCTTGGACTGTAATGTAAAGGACTTCCTTCAGACCACCGCAGATGAGGCTTCCCTCAACACCCTGCTGGCGGACTTGCTGGAAAATGCCATTATTGCCACCAAATATAATAACGGAAAATATATCCTGTTAAATATGGGCATGCTTTCCAAGCATTACTGTATCCATGTGTTTGACTGTGGAATTTCTTTTACAAAGGAGGTATTAGCCGCCCTTGGACAGAAACAGATGACCACCCATGCGGACGATTCCGGAAGCGGCATCGGACTGATGCAGACCTATGAGATTTTAAAACAGTATGGTGCCAGTCTGCTGATTGACGAATTTGAACCGGATTCCGGTCTCTATACCAAGAAAATATCTGTGGTATTCAACAAGCAGAACCAGTACACCTTATGTACCACACGAAATGAGGAAGAGCTTGCCTACCTGAATAAAAGGGCAGATTTGATTATTATAAGAAAATAAGGACGGAAAACCGTAAATCCGGTTTCCGCCCTTAAACACTTATCTCTATTAATAACAGACCACTGCAAATGTGCAGTTAATTTTCCTTTATCACAACATCACCAATATCCCATATATCATAATCATCCCTTGCCATAATCACATCAGCAATTACCTTTTTATAGCTTTGCAAGGTTCCGGCAGGAACTGATATAGTTGTCACTTTCTCATTCGATACCCTGATGTCAAAATCCTCTCCCAGCTTCGGGGCTGTCATTCCCTGATAAACTATCCTTCCTCCCGCTGCATTGATTTTTCCCTCCTGAGAAAGCAAAGTTGTAGGAAAAACAATAGAATTGCATTTATCGCCTCCCAGTGCCACTGCCACATCTGTTACAGCTTCCGGTATGATTAATTCATTTACATCTTGCATCTGCATCATAACTATTTTTTCGTTTCCACCATTTTTTATTAAAAGAGAATTCTGGACAAAATATACAGGATTCCCCTGGGCAACAGTCAATTTCACAATTGTATCCGTCACGGTTCCACTAAATGCATACACATCAATATCTCTGATATCTTCGGAAAGCTCAAGCTTTAAATTATTATCTCCCCAGAAGGCAGCTCTTTCAATTTTGGTGAGCGATAAAGTTTTGCCAATTGCAGTTAGTTTTGGGCAATTGGCAAAAGCAGCATACTTAACCGTTTTTATATGACTTGCCCCACTGACAGAAACCAGCTTTTTGCAGTTGTAAAAGGCACCCTTTGGAATATCCGTAATCTTATTGTTAAGTATTACATTTTTTACCTTTGTCCCGGCAAATGCCTTCGCACCAAGCTTTCTCGTCTTTCCCGAAATCTTAATTGTCTGTTTTGCTGCTCCGGACACCCCAACCAATGTTCTTTCATTTTTTGTATACAAAATTCCGGCCTTCATCTTATAATTTTTATTCTTTTTGCTGATTATAACCTTTTTTGTTTTCGCATTTACAACTCCCGGACCAATTTTCTTAACCGTAGCTGGAATAGAAATTGTACCTGCAGTCCCGGCTGCATTTTCTTTTAATTCATATGTACCCACAGGAAATGTAAGGTTCTTTATCTTATTGCCGCCAAATGCATTTTTTCCTATGGTAAGCTTTTTATATTTTTTTGCAAACTCTACTGTTCTTAACTTCCTACAGCCGCTAAATGCTCCCTCTCCGATATAAGTCAATGTGTTCGGCAAAATTACCTTTGTTATATCTGAACCGGAAATATAATCAATATTTGCAGGCAATGATTTTTTATCTTTTCTGTCGTATCTATAAGAATGATAGCCCGCAAGCTCCACCGCCACAGAAGAACCATCTGCTGTTTTCTCTGTAACCGGCTTATCCTGGTTATAAAGCGTATAATCAGCAATTCTGGTCACCTTATACTTTTTCCCTTTATGTGTAACATAACCCGGAATTTTCAAAGTTCCGGTCGTCTGCCTGGTTGCACACACCTCTACTTTATTACCGGATATGGTATGATAATACAGTTTTCCCTGTGTAAAATATTTACCTGTCCCTGAAGCTTCACAGACAGACATTTTCCCTAAACCTGCCATTTGAAAAAGCATAACACTCATCAATGTTAAAAATAACAGTTTTCTTTTTCTTTCCATAAATTTTCCCCTCCTTAATCACTCGTTCTATCATTAAACTATTTCGGTTCAACATTATAAATACGTTCTTCCCTTTTACCCCAATTTTCATAATAATATATTATTACATCATTACATTTAAGTAAATAGTTTTTATTAATTTATTTTTTACATAAGCAAAGTAGGAGATAAATGCAAATAATATGCATTTACCTCCACTAGATTAAATACAATATCTTAAAACTTAAATGTGTTTTTCAGTCCAACCCACAATTGGTCTTTGTCACTTAATATCAATTTGCTTCCGTCCTCCAGATGATACCCCTGGGCAGAAGCAGTTCCCTGATACTCTCCCACCAGCTTTGGCCAGGCAATCCCGATTTCCGGGTCATTCCATGCCAGACCGCCTTCATCTCCGGGATGGTAAAAGTCTGTACATTTGTAGCAAAACTCCGCCACATCGGATAGAACAAGAAAACCATGGGCAAAGCCCTCTGATATATAGAACTGTTTTTTATTTTCCTCTGACAATTCCACACCAAACCACTGCCCATATGTCTTACTGTCACTTCTTAAATCGACAGCCACATCAAACACCGTACCCTTTACCACACGGACTAATTTTCCCTGGGGATACTCCTTCTGAAAATGAAGTCCCCGGAGTACTCCCTTTGTGGAGCAGGACTGGTTATCCTGCACAAACTGCATGGTAAGCCCTGCCTCCTCCATATCTCTCTGGTTATAGGTCTCCATAAAATAGCCCCTTGCATCTCCATGCACCGTAGGCTCAATCACACATAATCCCTCAATGCCTCCTGCATTTTTCTCTACCTTAATCTGTCCCATAGCTATCTCCTAAAATTCTATTTCTTTTAAATATCTGGAAAGCGCATCCTGCCATACAGGAAGCGGTTCAAAACCATTCTCAACAAGCTTGCTTTTATCCAAACGGCTGTTAAACGGACGCGCCGCCTTAGAAACACCATATTCCTCTGTAGTAACCGGGATAACGGTAACACGCTCCTCACTGTATTCCGGATGCCCCAATTCCACTGCCTGACGGAAAATCTCTTTCGTAAAATCGTACCAGCTGATGTACCCGCCTTCATTGGTCGCATGATAATAGCCATATTTGTCTGTCAGAATCATGTCCACCAATAATCTCGCCAAATCATAGGTATAGGTCGGCGTTCCAATCTGGTCATTTACCACCTTAAGCTGACTGTGATTCTTTCCCACATTCAGCATGGTCTTGATAAAATTCTTTCCATTTACACCAAATACCCATGCAATACGCACAATAAAGAATTTCTCCAGATTGGCCGCCACAGTCCGCTCACCGGCAAGCTTCGTGCTTCCATACACGTTAAGAGGCTTATAGTCCTGGCAGTCCGGCTCCCAGGGTTTCACTCCCTGTCCATCAAACACATAATCCGTAGACAGATACATCATAGGAATATCAAGCTTTGCACATACCTTTGCAATATTTTTAGTACCGCCAAAATTGATATTCCGTACCTTTGCCTGGTTTTCCTCCTCTTCCGCTGCATCTACCGCCGTCCATGCAGCACAGTGGATAATCGCATCCGGATGCTCAAAAATAATCCTGGCCTCCACTGCTTTCGAATCTGTCAAATCAATAGAAACATACCGCATTGTGGTAACTGCTGTACCATCCTGTATGCCGGCATAAGAATCTGCAATATCACTGCCTATCCCTTCGATTCCCCGCTTTGCCAACTCATTCATAACATCATGGCCTAACTGTCCCGCCACTCCCGTAACTAATACTTTCATCTAATCACCTTTCATATTATCTAATCTTACTAGGCAATTGCGAAACTCATTATTTCAAAATGTGAGTTGTGCAAATGTAACAAATTTATGTTTGTAGGACATTTGAGAATGCCAGTGCTTAGCGAGGTATTTTCGAGCTTAGCACTGCTGTATTCTCAATTAAGTGCAAACGGTCCGAAAAACATATTTGTTACATTTGTACAACGCAGGCTTTCAAAAATTGAGTTTCGCAATTGCCTATATCTAATCTTACTTTAACGGTTTCCATACATCTCTTCATAATAATTCTGGTACTCACCTGAAATAATGGTCTCCCACCACTCCTTATTATCCAGATACCACTGGATTGTCTTTTTAATGCCATCTGCAAATTTCGTCTCCGGCAGCCATCCGAGCTCATTATGAATCTTTGTCGGGTCAATGGCGTAGCGCATATCATGTCCCTTCCGGTCTGTCACATAGGTAATCAGGCTTTCCGGTTTTCCGAGCTCTTTACAGATAATCTTGACGATATCAATATTCTTCATTTCATTGTGTCCGCCAATGTTATAGACCTCGCCAACACGACCCTTGTGGATAATCAAATCAATCGCCTTGCAATGGTCCTCCACATAGAGCCAGTCACGGACATTTTCACCCTTTCCATATACTGGAAGCGGCTTGTCATTTAATGCATTGGCAATCATAAGCGGAATCAGCTTCTCCGGAAAATGATACGGACCGTAATTATTAGAGCACCGGCTGATTGTTACTGGCAGTCCATAGGTTCTATGATACGCCAGTACCAGCAAATCTGCACTGGCTTTGGATGAGCTGTAAGGACTGCTGGTATGAATCGGGGTTTCCTCGGTAAAGAACAAATCCGGACGGTCCAATGGCAAATCACCATATACCTCATCCGTAGATACCTGATGATAGCGTGTAATGCCATATTTTCTGCAGGCATCCATCAATACCGCTGTTCCTTTAATATTGGTATCCAAAAAAATCTCCGGGTTCTCAATAGAACGGTCAACATGGCTCTCAGCCGCAAAATTCACTACAATGTCCGGGTGCTCCTCTTCAAATAGCTTATAGACCGCTTCACGGTCCGTAATACTTTCCTTTACAAAACGGAAATTCGGATTATCCATTACCGGTGCAAGGGTGGATAAATTCCCCGCATAGGTAAGACAGTCCAGGCAGATAATCCGGTAATCCGGATACTTGTCTAACATATGAAAAATAAAGTTGCTTCCAATAAATCCGGCTCCACCGGTTACAATAATTGTCATAATATACTCTCCCTTTCTAATTTAAAGTCTTAATGTAATACGTCAAGATATTTTCCATCTAAGACATCCTTCAGATACTGTCCGTACTGGTTTTTCTTGAGAAGCTCATATACCTCTAAAACCTCCTCCTTGGAAATCCAGCCATTTAAGTATGCGATTTCCTCCAGACAGGCAATCTTACGGTGCTGATGCGTCTCCATGGTCTTAACAAAATTAGTGGCTTCCACCAGACTTTCATGGGTTCCCGTATCCAGCCATGTGAAGCCCTGTCCCAACAATTCCACATTTAATTCACTGTTTTCAAGGTAAATGCGGTTCAGGTCTGTAATTTCCAACTCCCCTCTGGGACTTGGCTGCAGATTCTTTGCATATTCCACCACACGGTTATCATAGAAATATAGACCTGTGACACAGTAATTGCTCTTTGGCTCTGCAGGCTTCTCCTCAATGGAAACTGCCTTTCCCTCAGAATCAAATTCCACAATACCAAACCGTTCCGGGTCATCCACATAATAACCAAATACAGTGGCGCCCTGTCCACTTTCCGCATTTCCAACAGCCGCCTTCAGACGCTTCTTCAAACCATGTCCGGCAAAAATGTTATCTCCCAGCACCATTGCCACAGTATCTTTTCCTATAAATTCTTCTCCAATGACAAATGCCTGTGCCAGACCGTCCGGACTTGGCTGAACCGCATAGGTAAGCTCTACTCCAAACTGATGCCCGTCCCCTAATAAGTCCCGGAAACGCGGTGTATCCTGCGGAGTTGAAATAATTAGTATTTCCCGGATTCCTGCATTCATCAGAACGGACATGGGATAATAAATCATCGGTTTGTCATAAATCGGTAATAACTGCTTACTGGTTACCATGGTAAGAGGATACAGTCTTGTCCCCGAGCCGCCTGCCAGAATAATTCCCTTCATAAATTATAATACCTCCCTTTCATTTCATAACAAAGATTACAATTAGTATATACACTTTTCCAGCTGTTATTTGCATTATAAAAGGTGACGTTACGTCACCTTCAAGTACTTTTTATTATTTTTTGCAAATAAATATGCCAGCCTCTTTTGTTATATGAAAGCCCTTCTCTGTTTTCTTCTCCACGAAGCCCCTGAAATCCTTGTACCGCTCTAAAATGTACTGGTTCTGGTTGCCATGACAGGACAAAATATATTCAATAAGCGGTTCTGCTTTGTCCACATTCAAAGCATCATCATACACTCTTTTCTCCACTTCTCTGAAATATGGCTTTAATATTCCCTCTCCATTCTCCAAGCCGAAATGCTCATAGAGCTTGTCTGCCGATAACGTAATTAAATGATGGAAGCCTTTTACCAGCTCTGTAATTTCTTTCATATGCATTGTCCCATAGGTGCTGCATATAAACCTTCCCCCTGGTTTCAACACTCTGTCCACTTCACCCAGAACCTGGTCAATATCCTCACAATAAAAAAGAACATGGTTTGCAATGATACAGTCAAAGCTCTCCTTTTCACAGGGAATATTATGACAGTCAAAAACCTGAAACTCAAACCTTCCATGCTCTGTATCCTTCTGCTGCTCTTCTAACTGTCCCAGCTCACGTCTTGTATCCCGCAGCATTCCCTCAGAAATATCACTTAATACAATCTGTACCTGCTCTGGAATACACTCATAATTTTCCTTCCAGATGGCTCCGTTTCCACATCCAAGCTCCAGAATCCGCATATTTTCTGCAATTCCACACTGCTCATACACCCATGGAAACCATCCCTGGGGATTTGTAGAATACAGCCTGTGCAGATTAATTCTTGCTGAAATATTCGTGGAATTCTGATACTGGCTTTTCAGGGAATTCTCCATATTGGTCAGATGAATCAGGTCAAGCATCTGGCTCCAGTCGATATTCTGATTTGCGGCAAGTGCCTCTGTTGTGTCTTCAATTGCCTTTGCAACCATCTGCATCTGTTCAATACGGTCCTTTACCAGCTTTAACTGAAGCTTTAAGGAATTGCGAAGCATCTGGTAATCCAAATCCTCCACCACCATATTTCTTATATCCTCCAAGGAAAATCCAAGATATTTCAGTAAAAGAATCTGCTGCAGTCTCACAAAGTCTTCATCAGTATAAAATCTTGCTCCGGACTCATTCACATAAGAGGGCTTCAATATATTCTGTTTGTCATAAAACCGGATTGTCCGCACTGAAATATGTGCCATCTTTGCAAACTCTCCGGAGGTATAATACCCTGAAGGTCGCATATCATATTAACTCCTATAATCATTGTACTATTTCTACCTCATGTTCCACTCTATCTGGCCAGAATACCTGCAGATGCATCTCTACCTTCTCCAGTCATTCCAAAATTCATCTGTAAAATGCCTTAACCGCTTCCGCCACAGAACTTATCTCATCCTCCGTCAACCCATAAAACATAGGCAGTCTCACCAGACGGTCACTTTCCCTGGTTGTATATTTGTCCTCACCATGGAATCTGCCATATTTCCTGCCTGCTTCCGAGCTGTGCAACGGAACATAATGGAATACTGCACCGATATCCTTCTCCTTCAGATAACAGATTAAGCCTGTCCGTTCCTCTAAATCCCTGGTCTTAATATAAAACATATGTGCATTATGCTTACACGCCTTCGGAACGAATGGCAGTTCAATACAGCCTTTTTCCGCTAAATCCTTCAATTCATAATAATACTGTTTCCAGGATGCTAATCTCTGTTCATTCATCTCGTCTGCAATCTCCAGCTGGGCATAGAGATACGCTGCGTTTAACTCGCTTGGCAGATAAGAGGAGCCTGCCTCCACCCAGGAATATTTATCAATCTCTCCACGGAAAAATTTACTTCGGTTTGTTCCCTTTTCCCGGATAATTTCAGCCATTTCCACATTATCCCTGTCTTTAATCAGAATCGCACCGCCCTCACCCATACTATAATTCTTTGTTTCATGAAAGCTGTAACATCCAAAATCACCAATTGTGCCCAGGGCTTTTCCCTTATAAAATGCATTTACTCCCTGTGCTGCATCCTCCACCACATACAGTGAGTGCCTCTTTGCAATATCCATAATCGTATCCATTTCGCAGCCAACCCCTGCATAATGAACCGCCACAATGGCTCTTGTCTTCTCTGTTATAGCAGCTTCAATTAAAGTCTCATCTATATTCATCGTATCCGGACGGATATCTACAAATACAATTTTAGCTCCCCTTAATACAAAGGCATCCGCTGTTGAGACAAAGGTATAGGATGGCATAATTACCTCATCCCCCGGCTTAATCTTACATAATAATGCCGCCATCTCAAGTGCCGAGGTACAGGAAGTTGTAAGAAGCGCCTTTTCCGTTCCTGTATTTTCTTCTATCCATGTATTACAGCATCTTGTAAAGGAACCATCCCCACAAATTTTATGATTCTGGATTGCTTCCTTGATATATTGTTCTTCCCTGCCAACATAAGGCGGCCTGTTAAATGGTATCATCTCTCTACCTCTTCTCCCATCTGATTGTATATATTTCAAGTGATTCATCCTATAAAATGCATGTTCTTTTGTATTTACACTGTTTCCACTAATTTTTTTATAATGGTTTCATGCTGTTCCAATTTCTCACCATGGAATTGTACTATCTCAACTAATGGATCTACATAATCGAGTTTGTTTTCTATTTCCGCAATCTGTTTACGATATTCTATTCTTTTTACATACAAATCAGTTGTTTCATAAAGTGTATTCACCTTTGGTATCAAATCATTCTCTATGACAGCAAATTTATCATGCATGTAATTTTCTATATTATTCTGTCGCTGTTCCATACCATCCATGCGATGTTCCATGCCATCCATGCGATGTTCTATGCCATCCATGCGATTGTCCAGCCCCCAGAATCCAGAATCTATTTTCTGCTCTAATCTATCTATATGATGGTTCTGGTCCTCAAATAAATCTTTAATATTCTGTAAATCTTCCTGAGTCAACATATATGCTTCCCCCTTCTGTAAAATATTAAGTAAGTATACGCATACTAGCACAAAAAAGGCCCACTGTCTATAATATTGAACGAAAGTTAAAAATAAAAATTATTAGTTCAAATTTACAAAATGACTTAAACATCTATCTCTGTCAATTCATTATCCTTCACCCCAACAGCCAGTATCACAGAATACACCACAACCAGCAGTGCATTTATACAGAGATACAATACCGCCGCCCCCAGCATTCCTTTCGCCAGCACAAAATACTTTCCAAATATCACGGAGAGAATTGCAGCGGCAACATAACCGACGGCGATGTAATTCTGTTTTCGGATGGTGGTAATGGGTACATTGAGATAATATGCCACAGCATAAAACCCGCCGCCTAACAGTAACACTGCAAATTCCGTCTGGTATGCCGTTAAATCCACATTATACAATACCGATAATACCGGCAGTCCCAGCAGCAGACCTGCTGCAATCACCACTACCGTTAACCCGGTAACAATCAGACATTGTCTGCATACACTTTTGCTAAACTCCTTTTTATCCTTCTTTTCCCATATATCACCCAAATCCTTTACCATGGGCTGGTAAATAAACTGGTTCAACAGCGTAATTACAAAAACCGGCATCATAATGTAACCAAAGACAGCCTGCACCTCTTCTCCCATATATGCATCAATCATATACTTTGGCACATTTCCAATATAAATAGATAGAGTGATTCCTATGCACAAGGGCAGACAGATTTTCAGCAGCTTCCGTACAGGACTCCATTGAAATCCGGAAACAACCGTCCGGGTAACTCCGAATGTACTTTTTATCAGATAAATGTCCAATATAACAGAGCTTATAATACCTACCACAAGAGAAATAAATATATCTGCCCCAGCCAGTACCAGAATACAGATTAATGCAGTAGACATAAACAACCGGACTGCCATAATCTTAGCACCGACATCCAGTCTGCCTGTCTGCTGGTATCTGCCTACATACACATCCTCAAATGCATCCAGTAATTTTAAGATTGTAACCTCACAGAGAATGATACCCTTTTCAACTGAATAACCACGAAGGATAAAGCAATATACCAGATAAATAAAAAACAAGCCCAGTGTCAGCAGTGTGGTGCAGCATCTGCAATAGAAATAATCACTAAAGGTAAATTTCTCCTTTACATCCGTTACCTGGTAATTCCGAATCCCATACTTACAGATTGACAGAAAAAGATTTGCAACCGCATAGGCAATGGTAACCATACCTGCAACCGTCAATCCCTGCCTGTAGGATATAAAAATCAAAATAATTGACGCCTGTCCCGCATTGAATGCTCCACCTAATGCATTCCAGATTACACTGGTGCGCTTCATGTTCTGTTCCTTTCCCAAAATCCATCTTTTCAGCATGCTTACCTGTCATCTCCTGCTTTCACAATTTTTCCCTGCTCTATCGTGTAATAGGTTTTAAAATCCTCCAGATTATCATCAAACACAAACCGGTATACATATACCATCTGCTCAATATCCTCTTCAATCACAAAGCCTCTTGCATTAAAGCTCTGCTGCAGATAGAGATAAAAACATACCGGCAGTTCTTCCTCATCTATCAGGTGTTCCTCAATTATATTTTCGTTAAAAAGCAGGTATACATCATCCCTTTTCACTACCTCTCCCGATAAATCATCTATATTATTCAGCTCCAATCTTCTGTTATAATTATCAGAATGATAAGCGCTTCCACCCCATGGTATCATATTCGCCAACCCTTTGCCAGTATATACAGACCATGGACTGATATTGGTGTAAACAGAAGGTGCGTATATATATGTATTGTCAGAATGCTTCAACACATATTCCTCCGTTTTTCTGCTCTTTTCCATTACTTTTTCTTTATATGCATTCCTGACCGGGTCAAATGTGTAATCCAGAACAAGACTGCTGCAGCATAGAAGTCCTAAAAATAACAATATCTTAAATATCCTGTCCTCTTTTTTCTTCATCTGATAATGATTCATTATCAGAATACAATTAATCACAACTGCCGGAAGCAATACAACAAATATAGAACGGTACAGCATTCTCCCCTTTAACAGCTGGTACAGCAAAAGCAGGATGCTTCCCAGATTGTTCATGCAGACAAAATAAAGCTTTCTGGCATTAAAACAAATGGTAACAGAAAGAATTACAAAAAATGCGGATGCTATCCATAAACAGAGGATTGCCTGACAGTCTGTATTCTTTAAAGCGGTTATCAGTGCTGCCTTAGCCGATGCTGTAATACTGCTTTTCCTTTTACTATTTTCAGAAAGATAATTAAAATTTTCCGTGGTAACAGCTTCATCCATAAAGTACCATCTTTCCACCAGGCTGTAGAGCTCTCCGCTCCAGCCGGCTTCCTCATATAATTCAGGATTTTCCGCATATGAATCATGTCCATAATCCATATATCCGGCTCTTGCCGCATTATATTGAATAAACTCTGTTCCATTTATCTTCTCAAGGGCTATTTTATTCAGCCCGGTTACACAGCCTGTCAATAAAATAAAAAACAAACATACAGCGCCGAACCTTAAAACCAGCTTCCTGTCCACCTTATAGCGGCCTGTAAAATTCCATAGAACCCCCAATAATATATAACACATAAGTGCATACGCAGATGCAGACCGGTGTATCAGCAAAAGCACATAGCCAATTACCACAATACAGCCTGTCCATTTTAACATCTTCCTGTTTTCTACGTTATCTGATGCGAACAACAACGTAACAAGCCCTGTTCCCAATACTGCCGGTACCGTGGTAAAGGAAACATTTGCAATGGAATATACCATAAAGGATATATCCACCACTGCTATTACCAGAAATGCCCATTTCAGACTGATTGTTTTATCCTTACAGATTTTGATAATGCAAAAATGCAGCATAAAAATGCCCGCTGCAAGGAGCAGCAAACTGTATACATACCACCATTGTATCTGCGGAAGGAGCTTATAGAAAAATGATATAAAAGCTCCTAAAATAATATGAATAAACTGATGTGTAATATAAGGCTCCCCTGTCACATTTCCGGACAATACACTCTGGATACCGGTATCATCATTTGTCATATAGCTTAACGGGGAAGACACTGCCGCTATCAAAAAACAAACTGCTGTTGTAACAAGGGCGATTAGAAACCTGACATGCCTTTTATCGCATTTCCCCCATACAAACAGTCTGCTGCATATCTGCCCCAGCTTTGAAAGGCAGATTGCGATAAACAGGGTAATACCCACCAGCACAAAGAAAATGACCCATATATTTTTAAAGGAATAGGTAAATTCCTGGAACCAGTACTTTGTAAAAAATGAGTGAATTAACCACATATACAGAGAGTATTTCCCGATAAATGCCAGAGCAGTATTCAGATAAGGTATTTTCCTAATACATAACTGTATCAGTTCAATGACCAGAACTGCCATGACTGCATCCAGCAGAAATTTACTTTGCACATTGGATTTAATCACCGCTGTAATGGGGATTGCGATTAGGATTACTGTCACCAGAACATATTCCAGTCCCTTTTTTGTCTTTATATAATCCTCTGTCCACTCAAAAATATTATACTCAGCAAAAATAATTCCTGCCACAGCCACTATAAGATACCTTGGCAGACCATCCATGACCGTATCCAAACCAAGGGATTGCACCAGAAATAATGATAAAAGCACAGATGCATAGGGTCCGAGCTTCCGGACAGCCATATGCAGAACCGGTACCATAAAGATTAATAATATGGCAAGAGACAAATACCACCAGGATGCACTGAACCATGTCACCTGAAAAACACCTGCCATTCCCGTTGCATTACACAAAATACCAATTATACGGCTGATTTGTGATTCTCCCCACGCCTCTACAGCACCATATTCCAGATTAAATATGTATGAAAGGAACAACAGTATTAAAAAGACAGCGGCAAATTGCTTTAACAATTCACCGTATCTTCTAATACTGTTTTTGATATAAGAATCCCTGCTATATAAATGCTCTTTTTCCTGAATGGCAATCCCATAAGCGGTAACAAATACAAACAGACATACACACACATGACAGGCAACAGCAATAAGCTCCATAATGGCAGCAGAGCCAATAAGTCCGGTAAGCCCGAACTCCTCGTATCTGCTGGTTGTAGAATACAGATGCTGAAAATACATCAATAAAATTGCTATCCCCTTAATAATCTGTGAATCCTTTACCTTCATCTTTCCCAACGCAATATGGTTTTAACCATATCTCCTTTCCATCAGTTGTAAACAACACACCTTTCAACGGAGCAGTTACTCTCCATATTTGTCACACAAATATGCATAAGTGGTCTCCGGCACTAATTCTTTAATCTCTGCAAAATTCTTCTCTTCTAACAATTTTCTGACCCTGGAAGCACTGATTGCCGTATCTCCCATCTCTTTTCTCGGTATAATCACCAGCTTGATTCCATAGTCCGGCAGAATCCGCTTCATGCTCTCATTATAATTTCTGGTAACAATATCAAAGGGCTCTTCCCCGACAAACCGCGTGGTTATATGAAATGCTTTTGCAATATATTCCCCAAATATTGATACGTCTAATGAGGTATCCAGTCCAACCGCCTCCGGTGTATCCTTCAGGAAATAACCCGGGAACGTAACTGTACTGATTATCATTCTTCCGCTTGGAATCACATATACATTTTCGAGATGTACCGTGCCCTGTCTCACAAGCCGGATTCTGTCTTCAAACTGGAAGTAGGATTTGTTTTCCTCCACAACAAAGATAATTAATACATCTACCTGCTTTGATGCATACTCGATTAAATATTGGTGTCCCAGCGTAAATGGATTACAATTCATCACAATAGCGCCAATATTTCTTCCTGTCAGCTCCGGGAGCTGGTCCTTTACACTTTCCACATACTCGTTTACCTGCTGCTCATAAACCCTTTTCTGATGAAAACCGCTGTCAAGACGGAAGGTCTCCCCAGATGCAGCCTCTCTCACAAAATAATCATGAAACATTTCAAACATTCCGTCCGCAACCTTCTCATATCCAAGCCTGTTGCAGTGGACAATGCCATTAAAATAAAATTTCCGGGGAACATTGACCTGCTTTAAAAATACGCTGACATCCCTTTTTTCCCAATCCATACCCAGGGGCATATAGCCTGCATAGCTGACTAACACAATATCTCCCGGCTTAAATTGAATCTGGTAGAACCGTTTATACGTCCAGTCAATGTCACCGCCCCAGGTTCCATAATTGACAACTCTCCATTTCCTGTCCGGCAGCTTATCATTCAGCTTTTTCTGCAGATAGCTGGCAATGGTCTGGCTGTCCTCCACCGCATAACCAAAAAATACACAGCCACCCAGCAGATAGATGGTGTTCTCATAGTCAGAAGGCTGGTATTCTGTTCTTCTCTCGCCCTGTGAAACATTTAAATATTTGCCATACCGGTTCTCATGCTCCACGCTGCCAGTCTCCATTTTTAACCGATTCGGTATATCCATAATTTCACGGATATATGCTAAATCATATTGTTCACCATATATATCTTTGAGAAAGCTCTCGTATGCCTTTTCATTATTGACAATCTGGGAAACGGAATATTTTTCCCTGTCCTCAATATCTGCCGAGGTTATCTCACTTTTCGGATACACCGGATAATTTAACGCCCAGTTCCAGTTAACAGTAAACAGCTCCACCTCTTTTTCTCGTAATTGTGTCTTAAAATATCCGCAAATCTGTTCCATAATATATGCGCGGAACAGAACAATCAGCCTTCTGATTTCAATGCGCTTTTTATCCTTATACTGCTCAAAGCAGTCTAAAATCCTTCCGCCATTTCCATTTTGGAGTATCATGCATTTCTCAAACCCATCTCCTGTAATTTCCCCTTCTTCCAATACAATGTTTTCCCCAAGCTTCCCTGCGATATCCTCTGTAAGAGGCATCTGCTTGGAGCAGTAAACCTTCCATTCCTTTTCCTGATAAATACGGATAAACCGCAGGATAAACGATTCCCAGTCCTCCTTAGAAACCTTCTCCCTGATTTCCCGGGGAATGTCCGAAATAACCTCCAGCTCATATAAAAGTTGTCCGATTCCATAAGAATGTAAGCCGGATGCATTCACATGATTTTCGTCCTGGTCTGTGACAAGAAGCCTTCTTCCCCCTGTCTGCTGCTTTCCAAAGGCTCCCCATATCTTTTCTAACGCCAAAACATACGGATTATCCCCCTCAAAGGCTATCCCGTCATAATTCCAGAGTTCCAAATACAGCTGTATATCTTCTCCGGTAATTTTATTTAATTTTTCCTGTAATACATCCTCTTTTTTAAATGCCATTTATTCTACCTCGCCTGTCTTAGAATTATCAATATTAATACGTTCACGAATCACATATTGCGGAGTCTGGTTCTGACTCATATACATTCTTCCCAGATATTCGCCAATTAATCCTAAAACAAGCAGATTTATTCCTCCCATAATTAAAATGGTACAGATAATAGAGCTCCAGCCCACTGCAATTTCCGGTCTCATTATCTTATGAATCACCGTAACAATCGCTCCCAGCAGGCCTACCGCAGCAGTTAAAAATCCAAGGTAACTGGCAAGGCGCAGCGGTTTAATGGAAAATGCAGTAAACCCATTCATCCATACAGCCACCAGCTTTTTAAAGGAATAACCGGAAGTGCCGGATTGTCTGGCGCGATGCTTTACCGGAACATAACCAATCCTTCTTGTTGAACGGTGAACCAGCCCCGAAATATACGGATACGGATAATGATATCTGCCCATCTCCTCAATGATATATCTTCTTATAACGGAAATATTGACGATTCTCTTATCCGTTGGCCGGTCAAACATGACTTTCGCCATTAAACTGTTTACCTTGGAACCAAGCTTCCGGTATAACCCGAACTGTACCTCGGTTGTTATGCCGTATACTACATCATAATCCCCTCTTTTCAGCTCCTCCATAAGCTCCATCACAGAATCTACCGGACTTTGTCCGTCGTCATCTATCGTAAAAATATAGTCACCCTTCACATTGGCATAGCCCGCCATGACGGCTGAAGCCTGTCCGAAATTTTTAGAAAACGTAATTCCCTTAATCCTTGTATTACTGCACAGGCTCTGGATAACAGACCATACATCATCGGGAGAACCGTCATTTACCAGAATAATCTCATAATCGTAGGTCTTCTGATGCCCCATAATTGACTGAAGCTCTGCCACTACATCTCCAATTGTTTTTTCGGAACGGTAACACGGTATTACAAACGAAATCATTTCCATCACTAATTTCTCCTACTTCATCATTTTATCTTCTAATTCCTGAATCACATCTGACATCTCATGATAACCGCTTTTCCCCAGTATATACCGGGCTGCCATCAGCGCACCATTTGCAAACGCATCCCTTGAAAAGGATTCGTGTACGATTGTCAATCTCTCATTCTCGTTGGCAGCCGTCACCTCATGCACTCCCACATAGCCGCCTACCCTTATGGCAGATATCGGCACATTATCCCTGTCTATCCGCTCTGCAATCAGTCTGGCAGTAGTGGTAACCCTCTTTTTTTCCTTTCTGTGCCGCTCTATAATTTCAAAATCAAAATCCGGCAGCAGCTTTGAAATTCTCTCCACAAATTCCATCAGCAAATTAATTCCGATAGTCAGATTCGGCGCATAAATGAACCCCTTTGCCGATGTTTCTCCAATACGCTTTAATTCCAAAAGCTCTTCCTTTTCAAAATTTGTTGTGCACACCACCATACTGATATGATTCTCTGCACATATCTTCGCCATCCTTAAGGTAGTGCTTTTATTGGAAAAGTCTATGACCACATCTGCCTTTCGTTTTCCCAGCTCCTCTGCTGCTGCAGGAATCGGCACCACCGGAACATCTAACTCATACATTCCAAGAACCGTTCCTACATCCTGATTTGCTATGGCGCTTTCCTCTCTGCAAATTGCACAGACAAGCTCATCCCTGTCATCCTCAATAATTTTACGTGCCAGTACCTTTCCGGCACGCCCTAAACCACAAACTGCTATCCGCATACTGTTTCTCCTTACCTGAAATTTTCCGGATTCATTGCCCTGTAGAACATATTTGTCAGCATGACAATATCAAACACCGGTAGTCCTGCTGCTTCCTGAATATCCTTTGTATATGGCGGCATATTGGTACATTCCAGTACTACTATGCCGATATCTCCATCCCTTGTCAGCTCCCTTGCCGCCTCTGTTAATTCCTTTCTGCAAACTTCTATGTCCACATAATCCCGGTTCTGGACAGTAAAGCTGGTAAACATTTCTCCCTCTTCCAGTCCCACAATCTTGCACGGAATATTTTCAATCCCGACGGCCTTTAAATGCTGCTGCGTCAATGTCTTTTTGTTTGCTGTGAGTATCCCGATTTTTTTGTTTTTTCCAAGCATCCGGGACAGCATTGGCACAAACAGCAAAGCAGACGTAAAAACCGGTATGCTTACACTGTTGCTGAGCTCCTCCTGGAATAGCGCCAGAAAACCACAGGAGGTTGTAATAGCCTTAACCCCTGCCGCTTCAAGCTCTTTCGCCCCTTCTATAAACGGCTGGATATCCTCCGATGTCAGCTCCAATACCACCTTTTTTGGAGTTCCTCCCTCCACCTTTTTATAGAGCACGGGAAAATCCCACGTTCTGGCATTACCGATATCTCCACAGATTCTGGGAAACGTGGAATCCAGCATCAGTACCCCAATGTCATAACCATATATATTTTGACCGCCTTTTACAATGCCATTCAATCAAAGCACCTCCATTACCATATAATTGACCATAAACCATCCTTGTTTTCTGTTATTATTTCCAACGTATTTTCCACCCTGTTGAGAGTTTCAAAGCATTCCCTCCGAGAGCTGCCGGAAACCAGAATGGGTCCATACTTCGTTGTATCATCTGATAACTCCTTCACATGGGTGCCCTCCTTCAGGCTGTCCAGACACACCTTGTCCACACCGGGAATCTCCTTCACCTCAGCTGCATTTCTAATCTGCTTTATAATGCCCTCTTTTAGGGCAAAGCATCTCCATGCCGAAACCCTCTTATCCAGCTTCAGCTTATCAATATCTACCACCTCATCCCGCAGTAAATAATTTAACAACATTTCATTTGTATTAATTCCTGACGCCTTTGGTGTTAAATCAGAGGACAGATACACACCTCCGCCCCTGGCTGCAATCTCCACCAGATATACCTTGTCCTGTTTTTCGCTGTAGATATACTCTCCATGGGTAATCCCAAATTCCAGTCCAAGACCCTCAACCAGCTTCTTATTTGCATCCAGAACCTGCTTTTCAACCCTGTCTTCAACCAGAGCGGCAGAGGAAAACATACACATTTTGGAAATATACATACCCTTTTTATCAAAATATTCCTTAATTCCCAAATCCAGATTAATGTATTTTCCATTCATGGCAAAGCCATCTGCCAGATATTCCCTTCCCTCAATAAATTCCTCCACAATCACGGATTTCGTGCTGGAAAAACCAATGCTTTTCTTGAAATACACATCCAACTCCCCGGGTGTATCTATCCTGTATACCCCCCGGCTCCCGCTGCTGTTGGTGGGCTTTATAATAATTGGGAATTCCATATTCTTTATACATTCCCTTGCCTCTGGCAGGCTCTCCGCCAGTGCAAACTCCGGTACATTTACGCCAATATGTTTTGCAGCCCGGCGCATTTCATATTTATCTGTAAACCGGATGGCTCTTTCATACCCAATTCCTTTAAGCCCCATCTGTTCCGCCACATATGCAGCCGCCGGAACCGAGACATCTGTCTGGTCGGTGGTAATCGCATCAATATGCTCCTTCCGGGCAATTTCCAATATCCGCTCCTTATCTCTGGTATCACAATCATAGAACCTGTCAGCCGCCTTAATTCCCGGATAATCACCTTTGGGACTAATTGCAACCACAAAAGCACCTTTTTGTTTACAAATATTTATAAAAGGAAGCTGACCCGCACCAGCTCCTAAAATCATTATTTTCTTCATTCTGCCACTCCTCGGATTCTCTATTATTTGTCTGCCAAATATATGTTTTTATTCTGTCGCTCCACTGTGTCATAACTTTTACTGGTATTTCCCGCTTTTTTTATATATAATAATTCTAATTATTGAAAAAGGAGAACCACCATGCCAAACAACAATCAAAAAATAAATATTTACAAAATTACAAATATTCTGCTTATTTTAATAACCTGTATCTGGTTTATTCCCTTCTACACAAAGGGAATTGATTTCTCAGACACCTCCTTTTATCTGGTAAAATATAAGTATTTTTTTGATTCTTCTATAAATATAACAACCTTCAGTACCTTTTTTTCTGATTTGACGGGAAGTATTATCTACCATATATTTCCATCCCATCAATTGCTTATCCTGAATTTTGTCAGTGCAATCTGCTACACGGTAAGCGGCTTTTTAATCTGCCGCATTCTAAAGGATTATGTTCCACATACGCTCCTGCTGCTAACCACATTAGGTTGCAGCCTCCTTACCCTGTCATATATTCACTGCTTTAACTACAATACTGCAAGCATGTTCAATCTTACTCTGGCTGTAACACTGCTGACCCTTGGTCTGTTCCAGAAGAAAAATATCTATATCGGAATAAGCGGCTTTATCGGCGCAGCTAACATCCTTTTCCGCCTTCCCAATGTACTGCATCTGTGCATTGCTTTGGGAATCCTTTTATACTGCTATAACCAGAACAACAAAAAATGGAAGGATACGGTGAGACCTCTGCTTATCTACATCGGCGGCTGCATTGCCGGTGGGATTATCAGCCTGGTAATTGCAGTTGCGGCATTGGGTGTATCCAATATCAGGGACTATCTGACCCGTACCTTTGCTACCTTCACAGGCTCCTCCGGTTCCTCAGATGGACACAGCGCCGGTTCCATGTTCAGCAAGCTTGCTATTCAGCTAAAGGAAGGCGGCATATTCTGGTGCCGGTATGTCCTTGTTCTGCTTGCAATTATACTCATCACCTTTTTACTGTGTCATTTTCTCCGGAAGAACCATAAAATAATTCTTGCCGGTTCTGTCATTGTATCCTGCATTTACGGATACTATGTCAAATCCTCATACAACATCACACCTGACGAAGTGTCCAGTACCAGAGAAATCCGGAACACCTTCGTATTTATACTGCTTGCCGTTATGCTCTTAAGCTTTATTGGTATATTCGCCTTTTACAAGACAAACCGCAGGTTCAGCTATCTCTGTCTTATCACTCTGCTGTTAGAGCTTGTCATCACACTGGGCACGGACACCGGAACCCTATATAATACTGTATTTTTATATCTGCCTGCAGGCATGCTCTGCTGTCTGTTTTATCAATATTATATCCTTTTAAAAGACAGCACCCCTTCCTGGATGGTTCCAGCCATTGGCACCGTCATTGTTTCCTTTTCTTTAATGCTGCTGTTCTGGAGCGGATTCTATCGGGGAACAACTTACATTTACAGGGATGACCCCTACCCGGCTTTAACCGAAAAATGTGACATAGCCCCTTTAAACGGCATGCATTCTTCCCCGGAACGGATTGCTCTTATCCGCACCATTAACAGGGAATTAGAAGCCTATAAGGGCAAAACCCTGATTACACTTGGCGATTGTAACATTGCCACGGTAATTACTGATTTAAAACCGTTTTTCACCAATCCCTGGCCGGATTTGACCAGCTTTTCGGAAGAACGTTTTTCCCATGAGCTGGAGGAACGCTCCAAGGCGGACAATTATCCGGTTATACTATTTTCGCCTACCACCTCTATCCTAAATTACAACACCACAGGACAGATTTACCGTTCCATGGAAAAAGAACAGCTGCTGCTTCAATTCATTGAAGAAAACAACTACTCCTGTATATATGAGGAGGATTCCCTTATCATCTATGCTCCAAAGCAGGAGTAGCCCTCCTGTTGCCGGCTTCTATGGTTTCACATGTCTGTTCCTGTCGGAAAGACATACAGGAATCCGGTTACACAAAACAGCAAGCAGCCATAGGAGAAGGCGATGACACCGACAAGGCATACAATGTCCGTTCTCGCCCAGA
>JAXVOW010000227.1:0-2055 GCA_037301995.1 bacterium
CCGTTATTTTAGAGGCAGAGGCAGAAAAGCAGTCTGCAATTCTTCGGGCAGAGGCTAAGAAAGAGGCTACAATCCGTGAGGCAGAGGGTCAGGCAGAGGCAATTCTTGCCATTCAGAAAGCGAACGCAGATGGTATCCGTTTACTGAATGAATCTGCACCTTCCGGTGAAGTAATTCAGTTAAAGAGTTTAGAGGCATTTGGAAAGGCAGCTGACGGTAAGGCTACCAAGATTATTATTCCTTCTGAGATTCAGGGCTTAGCAGGTCTTGCAAAATCTGTTGTGGAAGTGGCAAAGGACGAATAATATACTCTCTGTATTCAGAGAAGCGTGCCGCAGGATAAGCCTGACATAGTGCTTAAAAAAGTATGAATATGGCAATCATTCGGGATAAGAAGCAGTTCTTTTCCGGATGGTTGCTTTTTTCAAAGGTGATGGGAGGATAATAATTTGAAATGGAAGATTGAGAAAAAATATTTGAAAATTGGATTGATTGCTTTGGGAGTAATCGTGCTGGCAATTTTATTTCAGTATATGTTAGAGCATGGGACAGAGGTACAACAGTTTAAAACCCTTGTGAAGCTGACTATGATGCCTATTGTATTTGGTTTTATTCTGGCATATCTGTTAAATCCGATTTTGAAATTTTTTGAACGCTGTTTTTTTACACCGGTGGCAAGGAAGCTTTGGAGAAGGGAAGAGCAGGAGAAAACCAGAAATAAATTTTCAAGGGCATTTGGGGTGTTTTGTACCATTATACTGTTTCTGATTATTTTGGGAGGTGGTCTTTATCTGGTTATTCCTCAGGTATACCAGTCACTGAGTAAGATTGTATCCGATGCGCCCCATTATTACAATACAGTGGCAAAATGGGTGGAATCTCTGGAACCGGATAAATCCGAAGTACGCAAATATGTGCTGCTGGCATTGGACCGTATTTATTCCCAGGCAATTACCTATTTGAATCAGGATATTCTTCCTAATATGGACAAGATTGTTGCCGGTATTACCTCCGGAATTGTGGGTGGTCTGAAAATGGTACTCAATTTTATTTTGGCAATCATCATCTCTGTTTATGTTATGGCAGAAAAAGAGACTTTGATTTGTGTAGGTAAGAAGATAACCTTCAGCCTGTTTAACACAAGAAATGCCAATGCAATTATACGGGGAGTACGGTATATGAATCAGGTATTTGGAGGATTTATCAACGGTAAAATTATCGATTCCTTTATCATTGGAGTACTGTGCTATTTGTTTATGCAGATAGTAGGCTTTGACTATGCGGTTCTGATTAGTATTGTTGTTGGTGTGACCAATATTATTCCATATTTTGGACCATTTATTGGGGCAATTCCAAGTGTCTTGATTTTGTTGATGGTAGATCTTAAGGAAGGACTTATATTTGCAATTTTTGTCATTGTGCTGCAGCAGGTGGATGGTAATATTATTGGTCCTCTTATATTAGGAGACCGGTTAAAGATTTCCAGTATGTGGATATTGTTTGCAATCTTAATTGGAGGAGGCTTCTTTGGAGTACCGGGAATGATTTTAGGAGCGCCTTGCTTTGCCTGTATCTATGCGCTGATTAGTTCCATCTGCAAGGTGAAATTAAGGGAAAAGAAGCTTCCTGTTATGACGGATGCCTATTATTCCATCGACCAGGTAGAGGATGGCGGAATAATTCATAGGCTGCAGACCCAAATTAATCAGGAGGAGAGAAAAAATGGGGATACAGCAAATTCCAACGAGGATGAAGAGGATAAATAAATTTAGAAAGAATTAGGAAGTGGAAAAATGATTCAGGATGATTTAAAGGAAAAGAAAGCGGGTCTGATATTAGAGGGAGGCGCTTCGCGGGGGGTTTTTACAGCGGGGGCATTGGACTTTTTGTTAGAGCAGGATTTTCTGTTCCCATACGTGATTGGCGTTTCGGCAGGAGCCTGTAATGCATTAAGCTATGTTTCTAAGCAGAAGGGAAGAAGCTTTGACTGCATGGCTCCGGAAAAGAAAGAGGATAATTATAAGAACTCCTTTAGAAAGGCAATTCATGACCGCA
>JAXVOW010000228.1:0-4658 GCA_037301995.1 bacterium
GCGTTAGAGGCTGTCTCTGTCAACTGCTTAACAACACCTGACTCTCTAAACAGATTACCAAGCATTAACATACCAACCAATGGTGCTGTTGTAGGAAGAATTAACACTACAACAATTGTAACTACAACAGGGAATAAAATTCTCTCAAGCTTAGATACAGGTCTTAACTGCTCCATCTTGATTTTACGCTCCTTCTCTGTTGTTAATAGCTTCATAACCGGTGGCTGGATAACCGGTACCAGCGCCATGTAAGAATAAGCTGCCACGGCAATTGGTCCCATCAAGGTTCCACCCATTCCCAGCTTACCTGCTAAGAAAATAGAGGTAGGACCATCCGCACCACCAATAATGGAAATAGCTGCTGCTGCCTTATCGCCAAAGCCCATCAAAATTGCAAAGAAATATGCAGAGTAAATACCAAACTGTGCTGCTGCTCCCAAAAGAAAGCTCTTTGGATTTGCAATCAGCGGTCCAAAGTCCGTCATTGCACCCACCCCAAGAAAAATCAGAGAAGGTAGGATACTCCATTCATCCAGTAAATAAAAATAGTGTAATAGTCCGCCTTCTGCTATGATGCCTGGAAACATATTTGCCAGCAACATACCGAAGGAAATTGGGACTAATAACAACGGCTCAAAGCCAAATTTAATTGCCAGAATCAGGAAAACACAAGCAATTGCAATCATTACAAAATTACCCCAGTAAAGATTTGCAAATGCGGTCTGTCCAGCCAGATTCTGCAATGTAGTCCATATATAATCCATTTGCACTGCCTCCTGTCTAAAGTGATATCTTCACAATTAATTCAATGAAGCCAGTGTATCGCCAGATTCTACGCTATCACCAACTGCAACATTAATACCAGCTACAGTACCATCTTCTGGAGCTGTAATTTCGTTCTCCATTTTCATTGCTTCAAGAATCATAACAACATCTCCACGCTTTACTGCCTGTCCAACATTTGCCTTAATAGCTAAAATTTTACCTGGCATTGGAGCTGCAATCTTAACAGAACCCTCTGCACCACTTGTTGCCGGTGCGGATGGTGCTGCTGCCGGTGCGGCTGCTGGAGCTGCAACTGGTGCTGCTGGTGCTGCTGCCGGAACTGCACCTGCTCCTAATTCTTCCACCGCTACATCATAAGCGGTACCATTTACTGTAATTCTATAATTCTTCATTCTGATTTCCTCCTAAATATTATCTCTTTGCTTTTCTAATTGAACGAACGATTAACTTATCACTGCCTCCTGATGAACTGCTTGCCGCTGTAACTGCCGCTGTAATTACCGCAACTAACTGTGCATCATCCATCGGATTCGGTGCTGTGCCTGAAGCCGAAACCGCTGCCGTCTTAGCAGAGGCATCCTCTGGCTCTTCCGCCTTCTTTTTACGGTTACTCCACCATGCTGCTATTCTTTCACTGGCTTTACCAATTTTCTCAAACTGGCCAATGATAATAGAAATGAAGATTAATACGAGAAATACGGTACCCATACCCATTAATGTATTCGCACCTGCCTTACCCATCTTCTCGCTAAATGTATAATCCGGAGTTGCCGTAACCTCCTTTATCTGATACGGTGCAACGTTTTGCTGATATAAATCATACGCATATGCATATGCCGGATTCTCCTCATATACGAAACTATACTCCACATCCCGCTTTTCATAAACAGCAGTCAAAGTTACGGTAACATTACCTCCGTTTTCTTCTACTTCTGCCTCTATAAGGCTTAAGAAATCGGTCAACTCTGTATTCAGCTGTGCTAATTCATTCTCATCCTGTGAATTAAGCTTCGAAAAATCGAACATGATACTGTCTCCGCCCTCTTTTGAACGGTAACCCTTAAATTCACCACACTCTTCCTTGGCACTATCAAAATTAGATATACCGGCCAGCATTATCTCCGCCATCTCTTCTTCTGAGTTCTCCAGATATGCCCTGTACGCATCACTTATATTCTGAAACTGATAGGCTTGATATACCGTCGAGGAAATAATATCGGTATTATTATAATCAAAGGTCACTTCTTCCTGTCCACTGCTACAGGCTGTCAGGGAGACAAAAACAGCAATCATAGAAAAGAATAAAATAATTTTTTTCATATGGCTATCCCCTCTCTATACTGCTCCATGCTTTTTTAATGGTCTGTCTTCTCTTTTGGTATAAAGCATCTCAAATGCAGCAACTAAGCGTTTTCTGGTAGCCGCACCATCAATGATATCATCCACATATCCGCGCTTTGCAGCTGCCTGGGCACTGGACATCTTTGCGGTATATTCTGCTTTCACGGCAGCAATTTTCTCCTTGTCATAACCGTCCTTTGAAAGCTCCTCCGCATACATAATCTTGACTGCCTGTTCCGGCTCCATTGTTCCAATGCTGGCAGTGTTCCATGCGTATTCTATATCAGCGCCAATGGACTTGGAATTCATTGCAAGATATGCACTTCCCATGGCGTTACCCATTACAAGATTAACCTTAGGAACCGTTGCATTTGCAAATGCATAGGTAAGCTTTGCAGCTGCCTTTGCAATTCCTGCCTCCTCTGAAACAGTCGCCTTATAGCCCTTCACATTTGTCAATGAAAGCACCGGAATGCCAAATGCGTCCAGGAAATTAACAAATTCCGCTGCAATATAAGCACCCTTTGTTGACAATACATCTCCACCGTCTTTAACCTGGTTTGCTACACAGCCAACGGTTGTTCCGTTTAACTTAATGAAACCAATAACCATGTCCTTTGCATATTCCTTCTTAAGCTCAATAAAGACATTGCTGTCTGAAATATGTGTAAGTACTGCTCTAGCATCATCTGCAAGTCCTTCTAAGTTAGGAATCTCTCTGTTAAGGTCGTCCATACATTCCGCAAAATTAGAATCGTCTTCATTATTAGACGGAAGGAAGGTTACCACCTGTCTGATTCTTCCAAGTACAGCAGCATCATCCTCTAATACCTCGTCTACCAAGGCAGAATTACTTTCCTGATAAGAAGCCTCAGCAGTATTTAACTTTTCTGCGTAATTCTGGTCTAAGGCATTCGGACTGTTTACAAATAATTTTGCAGAATCCTTTACCATAAAGGTGATATCTGACAATGCAGGAATAATAGTACTTCCGCCGCCACATACACCAAAGATACCTGTAATCTGCGGCACCACACCTGAAGCGAAAGACTGCTTCAAATAAATATTACCAAACGCATTTAAAGAATCGACTGCCTCCTGTAATCTTAAACCTGCACAATCTATCAATCCGATTACCGGCGCACCCATCTTCAGTGCCATATCATAGATTTTTGCAATTTTTGCTGCATGCATTTCACCAATGGAACCGCCTAATACTCCGGCATCCTGGCTATATACATACACTAGTCTTCCGTCGATTGTACCGTAACCTGTTACGACACCATCAGCCGGTGTTTCAGTGTCCATTGTGTTAAAGTCGGTATTTCTAGCAGTTACATAAGCACCAACTTCAACAAAACTTGAGTCATCAAGTAAAGCTGCAATTCTTTCACTTGCTGACAACGTAAGTTTATTGCTCATTTTTAGCCCTCCGTTTTTATTTATTATAAGGCCCACTAAAGTAAGCCCAATTTTAGCCAATTATATTTTAGTACTTTTATGTCATTATTTCAAGGAAAACTTGTTACAAAATACGACAGATTTTTATTTCCTTTGCAAAGCGTTTTTTACTCTACAGGACGGACCTTCCCATAGAAGAAAAAAACGATTACAGGATAACCTGCAACCGCCTTTGATTCGCTACTTATTATTTTCAGCAAGAACACCCTTGTTATGAACCAGATAGTCAATCAGGGAAACTATCGTAAGAACCAGCGCAGCATAAATCAAAACATTTTCTGCCAGATGAATTACTCCTGCCGCTCCCGGAAACACACTGCCAAAATCCGCTAATAAAATGCAAAGCATTACCATCTGCTCTGCTGTTTTCACCTTTCCCCACATTCCTGCCGCAATTACAATGCCGTTATCCGCGGCAACCAGACGGAATCCACTTATAATAAATTCCCTTGCAATAATTACAATCACAATCCAGCAGGGAATCCGTCCCAATTCCACAAATGCAATCATGGCAGAGGATACTAAAAGCTTGTCTGCAAGGGGATCCATAAATTTTCCAAAATTCGTAACCAGATTATACTTTCTTGCAATTTTTCCATCCAGCATGTCTGTCAGGGAAGCAACTGCAAAGATTACAAGCGCTATCCAGTTTCCATACGGTACAGCGTCCGACAGCATTGCCACCAGAAAAAACGGAATTAAAACGGTTCTCAAAATCGTTAACTTATTCGGTAAATTCATAATTTCTTTCTCCAATCAAATCATATTCATTAAAATCTGTAATTGTAACCTCTATAAAATCACCAGATAAAAGCTCCTCTTCCGATTCCACAAAAATATATCCGTCAATTTCCGGTGCATCCATATAAGAACGGCACATATACATCTGCTCTTTATAAAGATATCCTTCTACAATCACCTTCAGGCTTTTTCCCACCATGGCAGCATTTAAATCATAGGATACCTCCTGCTGGAGACCCATGATTTCCTCCCGCCACCGTTCCTTTACAGCTTCTTCCACCTGGTTTTCAAAGCCTGCGGCCGGAGTTCCCTCCTCCGGAGAATAGGTA
>JAXVOW010000229.1:0-3562 GCA_037301995.1 bacterium
AGGAAATCTGCTGTTCCTTCCTGAAAGCAGTTCCACACCTGCAGGAGCTTCTGCTCTTAGATGTACAGGCTGGCTATGACGGCGACCCTGCTGCGGACAGCCGGGAGCAGATCATTTTTTCCTATCCCGGTTTTTATGCGGTTTTTGTGTACCGCATCGCCCATGAGCTCTATAACATGAAGGTTCCATTTATTCCACGGATTATGACGGAGCATGCCCACAACAAAACCGGAATCGACATTAACTCCGGCGCCACCATTGGTAAATATTTCTTTATGGACCACGGCACAGGAATTGTAATCGGAGAAACCACAATTATTGGCGACTATGTCAAGCTATATCAGGGCGTGACCTTAGGCGCACTGAGCACCCGTGGCGGACAGCACCTTGCAGGGGTCAAGCGCCACCCAACCATTGAAGACCGGGTTACCATTTACTCCAATGCCACCATCTTAGGCGGCGAAACGGTAATTGGCAAAGATTCCGTCATCGGCGGCGGCGCCTTCATTACCAGCTCTATACCGGAAAAAACCAGGGTATCTGTAACGCCGCCGGATTTATCCATAAAAAACGATACCCGGGGCGAGCTATCCGCCACCAGCTATATCTACGAAATTTAACCGATTTACTTATGGTCAGTGACCGGCAGTAAAACAGATACACCAGAATACAAAAAGGAATTAAAAAAATGGTACTAGCATGTCAGAACATCTCGAAGGCCTATGGCATTACCGAGATTTTAAACAACATTAATTTTCACATAGAAGCAAAGGAAAAGCTTGCCATTGTCGGAATCAACGGCGCCGGCAAATCCACCCTGTTAAAAATTATTATGGGGGAGGAGGAAGCCGATGAAGGGCAGGTTGTAATCGGCAAGGATATATCAGTGGGCTATCTCGCACAGCATCAGGATTCCTACTATGACAAAACAATTTTTGAAGAACTGCTAAGCGTAAAACAGGACGTAATCGAATTACAGGAGCAGATACGCCAGTTAGAACAGAATATGAAGAATCTGGAGGGAACGGAATTAGAGACTGCCTTAGAGCGGTATACCCGGATGAACCACACCTTTGAACAGCAGGACGGATATGCCTTTGAGAGCCAGGTAACCGGTATCCTGAAGGGACTGGGTTTTGAGGAGGCAGACTTTAACCGCCCTGTCTCCGAACTCTCAGGGGGACAGAAAACCCGGGTATCTCTGGGAAGGCTTCTTCTTTCCAGACCGGATGTCATTCTCCTGGATGAGCCTACCAACCATCTGGATTTAAACAGTATTGCATGGCTTGAAAACTACCTGAAGTCTTATGATGGGGCTGTTATTATCGTCTCCCACGACCGGTATTTTCTGGATAAGATAGTAATCAGGGTGCTGGAGCTGGAAAATACCAAAAGCACCATTTACCATGGCAATTACAGCTACTATGCCACAAAGCGCGAGGAGGTAAGACTCTCCAAATACCGCGCCTATATGAACCAGCAGGCGGAAATCAAGCATCAGGAAGCCGTCATTACCAAATTAAAGCAGTTTAACCGGGAAAAATCCATTAGGCGTGCTGAGAGCCGGGAGAAAATGCTGGATAAGCTGGAACGTCTGGAAAAACCGCAGCAGGTCAATGACGAAATGCGTCTTACCCTGACCCCTGATATAGAAAGCGGAAATGATGTGTTATATATAGAAGGGCTGTCCAAATCCTTTGGAGAGCATACTCTTTTTACCAATATCGGCATGGATATCAAGCGGGGGGAACGGGTCGCCCTGATAGGGAACAACGGAACCGGCAAGACAACGATTTTGAAAATCATCAACCAGCTGCTCCCAAAGGACAGCGGCAAAATTATCCTCGGTGCACAGGTACACATTGGATATTATGACCAGGAGCATCAGGTGCTCCATCCGGATAAAACCATTTTTGATGAGCTGCATGACACCTATCCGGATATGACCAATACCAGAATCCGCAATGTGTTAGCCGCCTTTCTGTTTACCGGGGAAGAGGTCTTTAAAGAAATCAGAGATTTAAGCGGTGGTGAACGGGGCAGGGTAAGTCTGGCAAAGCTGATGCTTTCCAATGCCAATTTCCTGATTCTGGATGAGCCTACCAACCACCTGGATATCACCTCAAAAGAGATATTGGAAAATGCCTTAAAAAATTATACCGGAACCATTCTGTATGTATCCCATGACCGGTATTTTATCAACCAGACCGCCACAAGGATTCTGGATTTACATGACGGCGGTATCACCTCTTATATTGGCAACTATGATTACTATATCGAACAACAGCTGGTATCCACTGCCAGAGCAGAGGAAAAGGCGGCGGTTGTCAGGGAGGAAACAGAGAACAAAAAAGACTGGAAACGCTCTAAGGAGGAACAGGCAAAAGAAAGAAAACGCCGGAACGACCTGAAGAAGACAGAAAGCCGGATTGAGGAGCTGGAAAATCTCATATCCTCTCTGGATGAGGAAATGGCTCTTCCTGAAAATGCCACCAGTGCGGCAAAGCTTTCAGAGCTTACGAGGCAGCAGGCAAAAGCAAATGAGGAGCTGGAACAGCTCTACGAACTCTGGGAAAAGCTATCCGAATAGGACAGAAAAACTGCAGAGCCATGGAAGCTTATTCCGGCTCTGTCAGGTATTCCTCCAGTGTGATTCCCCTGTCATAAATTTCCTTCGCCACATCCTTCCCTACATAGCGGAAATGCCAGGACTCATAAGAGAACCCGGTTATCTCCTCCTTTCCCCTTGGATAGCGCACAATAAACCCATATTTATAACAGTTTTCCTGAAGCCAGATATTTTCCGGTGTACTTTCCTGCGTCTCATCCAGCCTCTGGTTGGTTACTGCCACAATATCCACTGCAAGCCCTGTTTCATGCTCACTGTAATGTGCAGGGGCAACCGTGAGCAGGGCATCCTCTCTTGCCTCTTCCTCATTCATTCCTGCTCCTGCATTCTTCACAATTTCCTCCTCTAACAGCTGCTGCTGTTTTTCAGAGGAACGATAACCGCTTGCCACCAAAAAGGATAACCCCTGCTCCTCCTCTTCTCCGTCAAACAGCATATTCCGCAAATCCTCATACATCACAGACGCTACCTGCTGGCCATTCTTAAGCGTCGTCAATGGCACCGTATAGTCTGTGGGCAGATAAGAGGATTTGTTTACTAAAAGTGTGGTAAAATCTATATCTTTGCCGCCGGAAGCATCCTGGCTTTCCATTTCCCACTCACCCCCTGCGCTTTCTGATTCATCCACATCTGTCCCGGCTCTTTCTGTTTCTATTGCAGCAGATTCCTCCTCCCTGGCCATTGCCTGCACTGACTGCCCATTCTCCTTCCCACTCTGCTTCACCAGACAGAAATCACATACATTTTTAATACCGGATACCGCCGCAGCCACAATCCCCCCTGCCAGAACAAATGCCAGTATTACAACGGACCACGCCCCCAGCCATTGAAGTCTCCTCTTCATGGAAATTCTCCTTTTTCTACGCCTGAATTTTAACATGATAAACCTCCTTAACTACGAATACATTAAGGTTAGTCTTAAAATGTATCTTT
>JAXVOW010000230.1:0-3423 GCA_037301995.1 bacterium
CACACCGCCAATCCCATAGTCACACTGCAGTAGAATGGCAGCTGCCCAGGTGAGAACTAAGGGGATTGCAAATTTTTTGGTTGTGTTCATTTCCTCTAAGCAGAAAATGGCAAGCAGCCCCAGTGCCAATGTAAAAAACACATTCTGATGGCTCCAGTCAAACAGGGTATTCCGGAATGCCAGGTCAAAGGGTATTTCTGACAGCACTGCAAATATGGTAAGCCGGATAAGATAATTTAAGTGGCTTCTCGTATGATAAAAGCCCTCCACAATCAGAAAACAGAAAATAGGAAAAGCAATCCGCCCAACTGCCCGGAATGCGGGAACTGTTGGGAAGAATATAAGCCCTACGTGGTCTACAACCATGGTAATAATGGCAATCATTTTCAAGGTAAAATTATTAAAAATTCCAAAATTCTTATTTTCCATGGGGAATCCCCCTTTCTTAAATATATTCCCAGACAATTGCGAAACTCAAAAAGCTGATATATTTCCATAAAGCAAAGTATAACAGACGAAACGCTAGAGTACAACTAATTTTCCATAATTTAAGGTAGCATTTATAAGGAAATATTGTTATAATAATAACTAATAATGCCCGTGTATTTTTGCGAAGGATAAAGGGGTATGGTTTTTAATACAAATTTGCAATCATATGGCATGCAGTAATATGCGAAAGGAGATTTTATCATGGCAAGAGAAGAGAGATTTAAGACGGTATCCTTTGGTGGATATGATAAAGCGGCGGTGGAGCAGTATATTGATGATATGAAAAAGTCCCATCAGCAGGATATTGCAGATTTGAAACAGACAATAAGCAAGTTAAGTGAAACGGTAAAAAGCCTTCAGCTGGTGAAGGACAGTATGAGCACAGAGTCGAACCAGGCCATTGAAAATATGCAGAAATATAACGAGTCCCTTCAGAATGAGTTGGAGAAGGCAAACCGTAAGCTGGCAGAGCAGGAGGAGAATAACAAGGGCTATTCTGATAAATTAGAGATAATTTCAAAGACGCTGGTAGAGACAAATGAGCGTTGCGATGCGCTGCTGAAGGAGGCAGAGGCAAAGAGCAAAAAAATGATGGAGGATGCGGAGAGCCAGAGCAAGAAAATGCTTATTGAGGCTAAGGAGGAAAGCGATAAGCTTCTCAGCAACGCCAAGAGCCAGAGTAACTATATGGTGAATGAGGCGGAAAAGAAGAGCCGGAATCTCATTGAAGATTCAGAAAAGCAGAGTGAGAATATTATGCGCCGTGCAGAGGAGGAGAGAGACACACTCCGGATTCGTGCAGAGGAAGAATATAAACAGGCAGTGGCACAGAAAAATGCAGAATGCCAGAAGCTGGTTTCCGATGCAGAGGCAGAAAAGGAAAAAATGTTAGCAGAAGCGAGAGAGAGGGTTTCTTCTATCCGCGGCTCCATGAAGAGGGAATGTGAGAATGTAAGCAATTATATGGCAAGCCTGATGGAATCTGTGGAGGGTGTTGTCAAGGCGTGCAATGAGACGAAGGTGATTACCGATAAAGCCTTTAAGGGAATAGATGTACCAAAGGAGAGACCTGCACTTCCGGATGAGGATGCAGAAGAGATACCGCAGATTAAGTTCAATTAATCTGCAGCCGTTCAGTAAAGGAGTTACATTACCGATGGATACAAAACGAATTGAGAGTTTTAAGCAATTTGCAAAATATCTGGAATATCCCATGGTTGTGTTTGAAGCAGAGTCGGGTCAGGTATTAGATATTAATTATGAAGCGGAGGTTCTGCTTGGCAGTCATGTGAAAAACATTCACATAGAGCCGGGAAGGTCTCTTACGAAGCTCAATTTCTGGGAAATGCTGCATGGAAAGAAAAGCCTTATGTGGCACCGGATTCGTATGGTTGCGGATGGCAAGGAGCATCTGGTCTGCGGTCTGGTAAACGAAGCGGTGGTGGCGGATACACTTATTTATACCGTGCTGTTTGAACTTCGTGCAGATTTGAATATTGGAAGCCTTACTCTGGAGAGGATTGTGAACCATGCCAGTATTGTGGCAGTCCACATGGGAAAAACAGAAAATGGATACCAGGTGGAGTATGTATCCAGAAATATTAACCAGTATGGATATACACGGGGACAGCTGTATGACAATATAATAACGGCAGAGGATATTATCTGCTCTGAGGACCTGGAGCGGATACAGGAAAATATTGCGGATGCTGCGGAGAAGCATATTAGTGAAAATACGCTGGAATGCAGAATTGTTACGGAGGAGCGGGACCTGATACCGGTCCGCCTTCTGGTTCATTATATTTATAATGATATGGGAAAGCTGACAGATATTGAAGTCCTGGTATTTGATTTGAGAGAGGAGCTTCGCCGGAACAGTGAAAATGCGTATTTGAACAATGCAATCTCTAAGATGAAGAGTGTTGTGCTGGTAAAATCCTTCTATGCGGGCAAACGGGCATTAAAATATATATCCCCGAATGCTGGAATGGTGGGAATGAATGTAGATGCGCTGAAAAAGGGCTATAAGCTGACAGAGGATTATATCCATCCGGAGGACAGAGACAGTGTAATTGATGCTATTTATCAGGCGGTTGCCAATGGAGTGACAGATTATGTACACACTTACCGCATGGTAAGAGATGACGGCAGGCAGATATGGGTTGAGAACGAGGTTACGGTAACCCGTGTATCGGATGGTGAGGCAGAGATATCCTTTCTGTTAACAGATATAACAGAGCAGAAGGATATGGAAAAGGAGCTGGCAGCTACCACCGAGGGTGAACAGGTACCGGTTGAGTCGAATAAATGGAATAGCTTAAGTCTGATTACCATTGACGAGAACGATAAGGAAATGTTAGAACAATTCCAGCTGATGGCAGAGACGTTAAGCCGGAATGCGGATTACTACAGTGTGGTGCTGAATGCAGAAGGGAAGCTTTTAACCACACCGGCCGGTCCGACAAATAATATTGGCCAGTTTTATGATTTGTTTGAGCGTCCGCAGTTAAAGGAGCGGTTTGCAGAGGTTTCTGTGCGGGCCAGGGAGCAGCTTATACCACAGAGTGTGTCTTTTACAGTGGACAGTATGGAAGTGCATATGATATTTGCACCGCTTATGCTGGAGAATACCGTTACTGCGTACTGGGTTTTAACCAGCTTCGCTCAGGATGGTGCCCAGCTGTTAGGTGAGGTAATCGGGGAACAGTGGGAGCTTGCAAATTCCATTGCGAAATGCTTCTATGCAGAGGAGCTGGTACAGAATGAGACCAGGCTTCGGAAGCTGACGGAGATACAACTTCATAAGGAGCAGCAGGAGCGGCATGTGATACAGGATTTGCTGAATTCCATGGTAAAGGAAGGAGAATCCGGTCTTGGAGAGATGTGTCATAAGGCGGGAATATATCTGTCGGTTTCAGATATTGGCTTGTACTT
>JAXVOW010000231.1:0-1487 GCA_037301995.1 bacterium
AGCTCACAGCCCCCGCTGCATATAAAAGAAAAAGCCTCCAGCTTTTCCTCTATTGTAATCGTTTTACACGTAACCAGCTGCCGGATATCCCATTTTTTGCCTGCCCACATAACGGATTCCTGCTCTGTGGCAAATATCCGGACATGTACTGCATGCTCCCTTCGCTCCTCATACTGTATATGAAGCCTTGACCATGCCGTCTGCCTTCCCCCGCTGTCCATCCAGCCGGAACACAGGTACTCCTGCTGTCTCAAAAAGTCCGTTTCTTTATTTAGTAAAAAATAATTTTTACTTCCCATACGCTCTGCCCCTTTTATGTTTCATCCATCAAAATGCACCGTATCTCTATATTTTCCAAATATGCCATTCCATGGGAGGGCACATGGATGTCCCTGTTATTATCCCGTATTACACCTTTCCCCCCCGCATGGATATCCAAAGCACGGATTCCTGCAGTCTCAGGCAATGTATCAACAAAGCCGAACACCCTGCTGTAAACAATGGTTTTTCCAAACTCCATATTTTCCTCAAAATACCTTTTTATATGTTCCTTAAGCTTTCCTTCCACCTGGAGATACCGGCTCTTCACCACCACCTCCAGCCGTAGGGAAATGCTGATATATTCCGGACTTTTTACAAGAATCTGTGTCCCCAGCATCTTCTTTTTTTCCAGCAGCCGGATAATATTCCTGTCATAAATGCTGCTTCTTAATATACGCTGTCCATTTGTAAAGGGCTGTACCACAACCTCCAGGCTGTTTTCCTTCATACTGGAAGGAAATACTTTTACCCTTTTAATTCTAAGCCCCGGTGCTTTTTTGATAACCTCTTCATAGTCCTCCATGGTCACCGCCCTGTTTTTCTCCCTGCTTTTTTCCCTGTATCTTTCCAGACAGGCATCCACCGTCTCCGGATTTCTTCCACCAGAAGCCGGCTGAGGATTATAAAGCTGCAGGGCATATTTGGAGGGATAAATTTCCCCTGTCTGGTTTTTCCGGACATTTCCCCTGCTTCCTGCACAGGTGGCATAGGACACAATTTTTATTTTTCCCTTTGGCATAATTCCCTGCCTTCCGTCTCCAAACCTTAAGATTCCCTTCTGCTCATCCAGCATAAAAACCCGCTCTGTTTTTCCCGCCCTTGCAAAATCCGGAACCTGGTACCACGGTGTATAATAGCCCTGATTTCCGTCCTCCTCCACCCAGACTCTGAAACAGGAGCCCAATACACCGCCATCCGGTAGAAAAAACTGCTGCTCCGGCAGTCCGTTTCCATAAAATATAAATTTCTCCCCGGAAATCTCCCTAAGCTTTGCTATCAGACAAAGGGTAACCGTACCTGATGCTCCGCGAAACACCTCCCTGTCAAACACGAAATGTCTTTTTTCTCCCTGAACATAAGAGGAAAATTCCCGGAGCTGCCGAAACCCTTTTTCCTCCCTGACATAGACAGCAGTCTCTGCGTTCACTGCAAGCCAGGAATCTGCA
>JAXVOW010000232.1:0-2696 GCA_037301995.1 bacterium
GTTCCTGTCGGAAAGACATACAGGAATCCGGTTACACAAAACAGCAAGCAGCCATGTCCCCACAAACAGGATACCGGTAATCAGCAAATTATCCCAGTTGCCGGTTCCAAAAATTTTTTGCATTGGAGCTGCCATTAGCCGTATGATAAAATAATGCATTAAATAAAACTCAAAGGATGCATTTCCAAGAATATCAAAAAGCTTCAGGGAAAATATCCCTGAACACACTCCTCCATCATAGGAAAATATAAAAATAAGAAATACAAATAATAACAGCTTAAGAAAATAATAAAATTTCCAGCTGGAAAAAATAACCGTGCCAAAACAATAAAACATCACTGTCATTCCCAGGATAAGGATTTCCAAAAGGGAAAAGGATATCTTCCCTTTTATACTGTCCGGTCTTACCATTTTCCCCAATCGTATATTACTTAAGAAAACTCCGACGGAAAATACGAGCATATTCATAAGAAAAGAACGGGTTATAAAATAGCCGATATCTGTTTCCAAAAAACCGTAACTGTATAAAATAAAGATCATGTACAGCAAAATCAAAACAACAAGCACTATCAAATTCTTTTTTATTGAGTCCCGAACCGAAGCTGCAAGCATAATAACCAGCGGCGCAATCAAATAAAGCAGAAACAGGATGGATAAAAACCAGCTTACTGCATTGAGTGAAATCTGCAGCTTTTCTGAAGGAATCACCATCTGCAGCAAAGGAATGCTGATGAAATATTTGCATAAAAGCTGCTTTACATTTTCAATTACCGGATTTTTAATCATTTCCATAATCAAGTATAAGGTCTGCATAATAATATAGATGGGATATATTTTTATAATCCTTCTCTTTACAAAACCCAGATAACTATCCTTATCTAAATTTGCCAGTCTGTCATGATATCCCAGATTCAGACAGAAACCGGATAACATAAAGAAAAAGGTAACTCCGAACACACCATTATTTAAATAACGGTAAAAAAAATGGGTTGCTCTTTCATTCGTCATAATAAATGATATATGTGCGAAAAAAATAGACGATATCATCAAAAATCGCAATGCCTGAAAAGACTTTACCCTCATTTTCCTTGTTCCCTCTCTTTTCCAGATTTTATCCTAAGCTTTTTTGACAGTATGAAAAAATCCTGACAGAATTTTCCCTGCTTCTCTCTCCACCAGCTTTTCCACCGCTACCGCGGCGTAGATAAGCACCAGCACACCAGACAGCAGAATAATTCCCTCCCACAGCGAATACACATGCCCTCTAAAACAACTGACATACAGACTGATACACACATGATGCAGCAGGAAAATTTCGTAGGAATATTTTCCGGTTAACTGAATGATATACACCTGTGAAAAATCAATCCGCTCAAACAAAAATACCAGAACCACAAACAGAGCCTGACCAAAAATCGTAATACAAAATATGGAAATTCCCGGCATGCGAATCAGGCTGCATATAATAAGACAAAGCATACACAGCAAAAACACTTTTCCATTCACCTTTCTGTCTCCCATATACTTTGCCCACAGCATTCCAAACAGGAAATCACAAAGCCTTATAATGATATTGTAAGATATTCCAACCTTAAATGGATTAAATACTGCTGTCAGCACATATAAAATAACGGCTGTCGCAATAACAGGCACCGGAAACTTATTCACGCATATCCGTAAAACAGGGAATAATAAATAAAAAATAATGATACATCCCAGGAACCATTCGCCAATCAAGTAAAAATTGTTCCCCAGATACCGGAAATAACCATCCATTCCCAGCACAGTCAGTCCAAAGCGCCACTTCGGTATATCTCCAAACCAAATTTGTTTATATTTCCAGAAAAGAATTAAAAACACCAGAACATAAGAACACCAAAAAGTAGGATAAATTCCCAGAAAACGCTTTTTTATAAATTGTTTTATGTTAAATGCATCCCCATAGTTATAATACAGTGTAACACCTGAAATAATAAAAAACAGAGAAACACCCAGTGTTCCAAAAGACCCATGCGCAAACTCGCTTTTTATCAGGTAGGGATTCCCATGAATCTGTATATCTGCCGCCGGTAGAGAAAGATTAAAATGGGATATCACAATCAAGCATACCGCAAAAAAGCGGATTACATCTACATATTTTAGCCTTTCTTTACCGGTTTTCATATTACATCTCCCTCAAAATCCCCAATATTTCCTGAATTCTGTGTCTAAAGGTATGACTGCTTAAGACAATTTCCTGGCCCCGCTTTGCCATCCGGTCTCTTTCTTCCGTATGCTCCAGATAATAGTCTATTTTTTCCTTCAAATCTTCTTTTGTCTGATATGTCACTACATTTCCCTCAAACAGGGTCGTAATCTCCGGTATATCATCGCTGATTACAAATGCTCCCACTGCCAGAGCATCAAAAATACGGTTTGATATAATTCCGTATTCCCTCATATCATGCCAATGGTCATTCAGCAGAATCTTCGCATCATGGTAAGCCTGTCCCACCTTATCGTTATCCATATACTCCGCTGTCACATAATCCTGTACCGGAAATTCCTCCCAGTGTCTTCCATATACAGATAATTTATGCTCTGTAGGGAGTAAATCTCTCAATATCGGGCGGAATATATGTCTGGAGTTACCTACAAATAAGAGCTCATATTTCTTATCCCCATGCGCTTCACAGGTCATAACCTCATCATCCACA
>JAXVOW010000233.1:0-124961 GCA_037301995.1 bacterium
CAGGGGGGATGCCCGGAGGGAACCGGAATGGGCGGTCCAGGCTACAGCATCAGGGGAGAGTTTTCAATGAACGGTTTTGAAAACAACTTAAAGCATACGCCTGGTGTTTTATCCATGGCACGCGCCATGGACCCGGACTCTGCAGGTTCACAGATTTTTATCATGCACAAAACCTCACCTCATTTAGACGGGCAGTATGCTGCATTTGGAAAAGTAACGGAAGGGTTAGACATCGTAGATAAAATTGCCTGTGTTGAGACGGATTATTATGATAAACCTATGCAGGAGCAGAAAATCAAATCTATAACTGTAGATACCTTCGGAGAAGAATATCCGGAACCGGAAAAACGCTAATTAAAAAACCTTCTATCTTTACCATCCCGGATAAGATAGAAGGTTTTTATATATCCATCTTTATAACATTTTCTTTTTTTTCAAAACCTTAAGCACAATCATACATATTGCCACGGTCAAAACACAGATAATTCCAAATCCGAACGGGGTACTTTGGAGAGGTACCCATCTTTCATCCACATTCATTCCATAAAAACCGGAAATAATATCCGGAATCGCCATGACAATAGTGATTACCGCCAGATATTTCATGACACTGTTCAGACGTATGTCTATGATGTTTGATAACAGCTCCCTTGTACCATGAATAATATCCCGGTAAATGGTTGTCATTTCAATCGCCTGACCGTTTTCCACCTTGACATCATCTAACAAATCCTTGTCTTCCGGGAACTGGCGTACCCGGCTGTATCTGGATAACCGGTCTATCACAGCCCCATTTGCTCTCAATGAAGTGGCAAAATATACAAGATTGGATTCCAGCTCATGCAGCGTTACCAAATCCTCCTCCTTCATATCCTCCTGGGCACGTTCTTCAATCTCAGTCCGCTTGCTGTCAATCGTCCTCAGATATAACTGATACACCATACAGGTCCTGTACAAAATCTGATAGACAAAACGCATCTGCTTTTTCGTGCTGAATTCCCTTACAGTAGAATTCACAAAATACTGTAAGACCGGTGTTTCCTCCGCACAAATGGTAATCAGGTAATCATCCAGCAGAAGAATACCCAAAGGAATCGCCGTATATGCCTTCTGGTCATTACGAATCTCGATAATCGGGATATCCACCAGGATAAGAGTATAATCATCCTCTAACTCCACACGGGAACTCTCATCCGCATCCATAGCGGCGCGGACATCGGCGATATCAATTTCAAACCGTTTTGAAATCAACTCCAGCTCGTCTATGCTGGGGTCTGTAAGCTGAATCCAGGAACCGGGTTCAAAGGCATGCTCTTCTCCAATTTTACTGTTCTCTGTACGATAAATTTTAATCATCTCTCATGCCTCCATTTCTCAATTATTCATTCCTCGAAATTTTATCTGTATTCAGAAAATATCACATAAATACCATTTATATATAAATTCTACTCGTATCTCTCGTCTATCACTCGTTTTGTCTTCTTCTCACTTCGCGGAAGGGCTCCTATATCCACCGGTTTGACAATCGGCGTCATACCAATCCTGCTCTTAAAGGTGTGGGCAAGCTTCCCTGCCACCTCCTCCTTTGGAGCATCCGCATTTACCTCAACAGAAAGGGTCATAACATCCTTTCCATTCTCATGGCGGATTAACACCTGGTATTCGCTGGATGCACCATCTACCATGGAAATCACGTCCTCAATCTGGCTTGGAAACATATTTACACCCTTCACCTTTAACATATCATCGGTACGTCCTGCAATGATATCAATTCTCGGATAAGGAGAGCCGCAAGGACATTCTCCCGGAATAATCCGCGACAAATCATGGGTGCGGAAACGGATAAGAGGTGCGCCTTCCTTTACCAGTGTGGTTATTACAATCTCTCCCATCTCCCCATCCGGCAGTACCTCGCCTGTTACCGGGTCCACAATCTCAATATAGATATAATCGTCCCAGTAGTGAATCCCAGTCTGTTTGCTGCAATTCACACCAATACCCGGACCATACACCTCTGTAAGTCCGTAAATGTCATATAACTCAATTCCCAGTTCATTTTGGATACGGCTGCGCATCTTTTCACCCCAGCGCTCTGAGCCAATGACACCCTTTTTCAAATGAATCTGGTCTTTAATTCCCCTCTTTGCAATCTCCTCTGCCAGCAGCAATGCATAGGAGGAGGTGGCGCAGATAACCGTTGACTTCATGTCCACCATCATCTGAATCTGCTTATCCGTATTACCCGGACCCATGGGAATCGCCATTGCGCCCAATTTTTCACAACCGTTCTGAAAACCAATTCCCGCCGTCCATAAGCCATAGCCCGGCGTTATCTGGATACGGTCTTTATCCGTTATCCCTGCCATCTCATAGCATCTTGCAAACTGGATTGCCCAGTCATCCACATCCTTCGCTGTATAGGGAATAATAACCGGCGTTCCTGTCGTTCCCGAAGAGGAATGGATTCTTACAATCTCCTCCTCCGGAACTGCCATTAATCCCAACGGATATGCATCCCTTAAATCACTCTTTTCCGAAAACGGAAGCCTTTCAAAATCCTCCTGAGACTGAATCTCTGAGATATCAATCCCCTGTAATTTTTCTCCATAAAAGGTACTGCTTCCTGCCAATCGTTCCAACTGCTTTTTTATCTGCCCAAACTGGCTTTCCTTCATCTTCATAAAATATGTTCTCCACCTGTATGTATAATCCGGCAGCTCTTCTCTCACATACCATTTCTTATCATAAACATAAGCTCCTGTTATCTGTAACTATTCCGGACAGCCACCATTTCCTAATATAGCACACCCCTCTGAAATTGCATAGTTTTTTATTTTATTTTTCCCCAAATCCATCCACAGTATATTTATCCGTATTATTGAAACAACATTTCCAGACCGCTAAACAAGCCTGCACTGGCAAGACCCATGATGATTCCCGCCAGAATAACCCCTAACAGCACCGCCAGTACACTGGTCTTAAAATCCATATCCAGAATGCTGGCTGCAAGGGTTCCTGTCCAGGCTCCCGTTCCCGGAAGGGGAATCCCCACGAATAAAAGCAATGCCCAGAATAATCCTTTTCCTGCTTTTTGCTTTAATTTCTCACCGCCCCTGTGTCCTTTTTCCAGACAAAATGTAAAAAATTTTCCAATATACTTTTTATCCCTGCCCCATTCCAGCACTCTTCTGGCAAACAGAAAGATAACCGGAACCGGCAGCATATTTCCTATGATACATACAATATAGGACGGCACTACCGGCAGACCCATACCAATCGCATAGGGTACTGCAACTCTTAGCTCAATTAACGGCACCATTGAAATAAAAAACGTAATCAAATATTTTGTCAGCATAAAATCTCCTTTTACTAATAGACATTCTAACCTTATCATATTACAGCAAGCAGCTTCCTATTCACACAATTTACAAAATAGCTCAGCCATTTCCTATACCCTGAAGGGCTGCATCTTTTCCGGTCTCTAATGCCCGGAAATTCAACTCATGGAACCTCTCCGGCACCTTCTTCCTCACAGCCTCCTTTATCTCCTCCATGGAAATATCGATTTCATTACAGGCAATCGCCGCCCCAAGCAGCACCACATTAAGTGCCTTAGAAGAGCCCAGCTTCTCTGCAGCCGCCTCCCCATCAACAATAACGAGGTGCTCTACTTTGTTTTTCAGATAAGACAGCATTTCCCCCGCCTCATACTCCTTTGCAGCTAACGATGCCGTCACCGGCTTTACTGCCTTTTGGGAAACAACCACCACACCGCCAGCCTTGAGATAGGATAAATTTCTTACCGCCTCTGCCGGCTCAAAGGCAATCATCACATCTGCCTTTCCCTTTGGAATCATCGGAGAAAATGCTCCCTCACCGATACGCACATGGCTGGTCACGCTGCCGCCCCGCTGTGCCATACCAATGGTCTCGGCAGATTTTACCATTTCACCCTTCGCCATGGCGGCATAGGATATCAGCTTCGATGCCAGCACTGTTCCCTGTCCGCCGACGCCACACAAGATAACACTCTTACTCATTTCTGCCACCTCCTATTGCACCCACCGGGCAGACACTCTCACAAATCCCGCACCCAAAGCAGAGAGACGGTTCAATCACAACCCTTCCCTCATTTACCGTAATGGCCGGACAGCCCAGCTCGCGGATGCATTTCTTACAGTTAATACATTTTTCCGAATCAATTGTACACTGTTTTTCCGGCTTTGACACTGCAATACAAGGGGACTTAAAAATAATTGCCTTTACCCCAGGCTTGGCAGCAGTTTCCTTCACGGCTTCAATTGCATGCTTAAGCTCTAATGGATTCACCGTGCGCACCTCTGTTAAGCCGATTGCCTCTAATATCTTCACAATGCTGATTTTATTTACAATATCCCCCATCATGGTCTTTCCGGTTCCAGGATGAGGCTGGTGTCCAGTCATGGCAGTGGTGGAATTATCCAGCACCACTAAAACCATGTCATGCTGATTATATACCGCATTGACAACACCGGTCATACCGGATGCAAAAAAGGTGGAATCCCCCACAAAGGCAAAGCAGGTGGTATCCTTTTCTACCCTTGAAAAGCCCTGCGCCATGGTAATGCCTGCTCCCATACAGAGACAGGTGTCCGTCATATCCAAAGGCTTCGCATTTCCCAGGGTGTAGCACCCGATATCCCCACAGAAAACCGCCTTCTTTCCCTCCATTGCCTTTTTCACTGCATAGAAGGATGCCCGGTGCGGGCAGCCGGCACACAGAACCGGCGGACGTACCGGAAGCTCCGGCAAAGACATCTCCTCCTTGCTGTCCGTGTTATCCTCCCGGCATTCATCTGCAATTCCCGGCACCCCCTGCAGCTGTAAAAACTCTATGATATTCTTTTTTACAGATTCTACACTGTTCTCCCCTGTGTTTTGTACAATCCCATTTATTTTTCCATCAATCTGTATGGCAATCTGATGCCTGCCTGCACACTGCAGCAGCATACGCTCAAGCACCGGGTCTAATTCTTCTACGGCTAAAACAGCAGTAAGTCCTTCCATAAATTCCAGCGCCTTATCCTCCGGAAACGGATGGGGTGTTCCCACCTTAAACAGACGGATATTGGGAAATACGTCTGAAACGGTCTCTCCCAGCATATCAAAGCCGGTCTGTTCCCTGAGTACCTCCAGTGCCTCCCTTACATAGGAATAGCTGATTCCTCCGCATACGATTCCAACCGATGCCTGTCTGCTTCCAAAAAGCTTATTGTAAGACTGCCGCCCAAGCGCCTTTCCAATCACCGGCAGGCTGTCCTCAATCTCACCGTGTCTTCTATGGGAAAGCTTCGGAAATATAACCCATTTTGAGGAATCCTTTGCAAAGCCCTCCGGCTTATTCTCGTAATATTCCTCTTTCTCCTTCACCTCAATGGATGCATAGGCATGACACACCCTTGTGGTGGAGCGGAACAGCACTGGTGTGTGATATTCCTCAGAAACCTCAAATGCACTCTGAATCATCTCATACGCCTCCTCCACAGAGGACGGGTCAAATACCGGCAGCTTACTAAACTGCCCGAAAGTTCTTGTATCCTGCTCAGTCTGGGAAGAAATCGGTCCCGGGTCATCCGCCACCATTACCACCATACCGCCCTTGACACCCACATAGGCAAGGCTCATTAACGGGTCACTGGCAACATTTAATCCCACCTGCTTCATGGTCACCATGGTTCTTGCCCCACTGTAAGCCGCTGCTGCAGCCACCTCCAGACCTGCCTTCTCATTGACCGACCACTCCACATAAATACTGCCGTCATTACGCTTTGCAACACTCTCTAACACCTCGGTGGAGGGGGTTCCCGGATATCCCGAAACCACATTTACACCTGCCGCCATTGCGCCTAAGGCAATGGCTTCATTTCCCATCACAAACTCTTTATGCATCTTACTCACCTTTATCTTTATTTTATCGAAACAGAAAGTAACCTCATGTAAGTATATCATTGAATGACGGATTTTGCCACTCTATTTCCATCAAAAAATATTATGCTCCTCTATACTCAAAAAAAGTCCACCAGACCTTTTTCTCATATGCTTGGCAACACAAAAACAGCAGATAACAATACCTCTGTATCCTTACCTGCTGCTGGGATTCTCTTATTTTTATTATCTGCTCATGGCAACTCCCGGTTGCTTTGCTAAATCTTTTATACTATGCCATGTTCATCTTCTGCTTTATCTCATCAATGATAGCGGCTATGGCATCTAACGTATCTATAATGGCATCCATCCGTATTTTTTCGTTATCATCAATGATTCCATCCTTCATAATATCCACCAGCTCCTTGGATATATCATCCATGTCCTGTGCGGAACCTAAAAACTTTAAGACTACTCTATCTAAACTTTCATTATTATTCAACTGAATATTATCCTTTAACAAATAATCCGTTGATACATCAAAAAAATCGCTGATTGTAATTACCTTGTCCGTCTCGGGCAGCGTTGTGCCCAGCTCCCATTTTGAAATTGCCTGCCTGCTTACATTTAGTTTCTCTGCAAGCGCCTCCTGCGAATATCCATACTGTGTTCTCAAATTCAATAATTTTTCTGCAAAGTTCATAGCGTCACACCTCCAATTTGAATTATATTTTATAAAATCATCCAAATCAACCACTTAATAATGGAATTTCGGCAACTTCCAGTTGCGATAATATAGATTATCGTGCACAAATATACCCCGGATAATTTCATTCATTATCCGGGGTATATACATCTATTTATTAAATTTCAAATTTTACTACTCCTCTAAGGAACTTTTCTTATGCACGGTAACCGTTTCATTATAACAGGTAAAGATATCCTCTACATATTTCTTGTCCATTTTTGGTGTAAGCAGGCTGACAATCGGAACGATAATCAGACCTGCAAGCATCGTGATGGCTCCTGCATTAATTGGAGATGCGATAAATCCAATGAACATGTTGGAAACCGTAATTCCCACACCCACAATATAGCTTGCCCATACAGCCGCCTTCGTAATCTTCTTTGAGTAAAGGCCATACATAAATGGTGCTAAGAATGCACCTGCCAATGCACCCCAGGAAATACCCATAAGCTGGGCGATAAAGGTAGGCGGATTCAATGCCAGTACCACAGACAGGATAATAAAGCCTGCAACCAGCACACGCATCACAATAAGCTGTGTTTTATCACTCATATTTTTGGCAACCGATTCCTTTAAGAAATCCAGTGTCAGGGTGGAGCTGGAGGTCAGCACCAGTGAGGATAAGGTGGACATGGAAGCAGAGAGCACCAATACAATTACAATACCAATCAAAATGTCCGGTAACGTGGATAACATCTGCGGTACAATGGAATCATATGCGATGCTTCCGTCCGCATTGTAAATTGCCGGACTGTCAAACAGACGTCCAAAGCCCCCAAGGAAATAACAGCCGCCGGATATAATGATGGCAAAAAAGGTAGAAACCACGGTACCGGTCTTAACTGCTTTTTCATCCTTAATGGCATAAAATTTATGTACCATCTGAGGAAGCCCCCAGGTGCCAAGGGAGGTTAAGATAACTACGCCTAACAGATTAACTGGATCCGGTCCAAAGAAGCTTGTGAGAAGTCCCTGTCCTCCAGACAATGCCGGAACCGCAGCATCCTCCGCAGAGATAAGGGAAAGCTCCTTTACTGCATTTAAAAATCCGCCCTGACCGTTTAACACTGCCACAATGACTGCACAGATACCAAACAGCATGATAATGCCCTGGATAAAATCATTTAATGCGGTAGCCATATAACCACCCACAATAACATAAACACCGGTCAACAACGCCATTACAATGATACAGACCTTATAGTCGATATCAAAAGCCATTCCAAACAATCTGGAAAGACCATTGTAAATGGATGCGGTATACGGCACAAGGAACACAAAGGCAATTGCAGAGCCTGCAACACGAAGAGCCTTGGAATCATAACGCTTACCAAAAAATTCCGGCATGGTCTTCGCATCCAGCTTCTGTGTCATGACACGGGTTCTTCTTCCCAATACAAGCCAGGCTAACAGACTTCCGATAAAGGCATTTCCAAGACCAATCCAGGTGGAGGCAAGACCATATTTCCAGCCGAACTGTCCGGCATAGCCCACAAATACAACAGAAGAAAAATACGAAGTACCAAAGGCAAACGCAGTAAGCCACGGTCCTACCCCTCTTCCTCCCAGCACAAAATCATTGACATTGGTCGCATTTTTTCTCGAATAAATACCAATCCCGACCATAACAGCAAAAAATACAACAAGTAACAAAATTTTAACTGCCATCTTCTCTTTCTCCCTATCTCTTTTGTCTCATAGATTTGACATAGCACCGGACATTCACCGGTTTGCAGCTTTAAAACACTTATGTTTTAAAGCTTTAACGTCATAAAGTGAATTATAAAAAAAAACAGCCATTCTGTCAATGGCTATTTTTCTCAAGATAACTTTGGACATTTTCACTTGTAACCTTAGAATAGGGCAGATAGATATATTTATCATTTTCAAATTCTATTTCTTCCATACCCTCTCCCGAAGCAATGGCAACTGCCAGCCTGGCCATAGCCTCCGCCTGCCCCTCTTTATCATTATATACGGTACCGGACATTTTTGAATCCAGAATTGCCTGCAGTCCGGCATCCGTACCATCAATTCCTAAAAACACCGGCAACGTAGACTCTGTAAAATTTGTCTTTTCATAGGCATCGATTGCACCTAATGCCATATCGTCATTATTTGCCAGAACCAGCTCAATTCCTGTCTGATACTGACCAATCATTTGCGTCATCCGGTTTTGCGCCTGTGCCCGATTCCAGTTTGCAATCTGCCAGCTAAGCTTCTCCAGTTCAATACCGTTATTTTTCAAGGTATCAACCACACTTTCCGTACGGATAATTGCATCCTGATGACCTGCTTCCCCCTCAAGCACCACATATTGAATCTTTCCATCCTTATTACGGTCTATCTGGCTATTTTCCTGTATTATATCAACCGCCAGTTCTCCCTGCATCACACCGGATTGTTTTGCATCTGCTCCAACATAATAAAGCTTATCCCACTGCTTCAAATCCTCTGCAACAGGCTCTCTGTTAAAAAAGATAATTGGCACATCATTCTCTCTTGCAACATCAATTATTTCCGATGGGTCCGCCCGGTCCACCAGATTCACACAAAGAATATCGCACCCCTCCGTAATCAATGAAGCCACCTGATCATCCTGTGTCCGCTGTGAACCCGCTGCATCCCGGATTGTCATTGTAATCTCACAGTCATCTCTTTTAAGGTAATCAAGCTGCTCTCTAAAACAGGTGAGAAGCTCATTGAGAAATGTATCACTCTGATTATAATATGTGACCCCGATGTGGATATTATGTGGCACAGACTGCTCCTGCCTTCCACAGGCACATAATAACTGTATGCTTATGCAGAAAATAATTCCTGCTGCTAAAAATTTCTTCTTCATAATATACCACAGCCCTCCTAAACCTATAAAATCCAAACCCTACTGGCTCATTGTAAAAAGAACCTCTTGGTTTTCTTTAGAAAACAGTGTATCTCTACGCATAATCATATAGGAAACCTCTATGCTGTGCAGCTTGCCAAAATACTTTCCCAAATTTCCGGCAACCTCTGTCAGGCTCTGATAACCAACATTAAAGCCATCGGGTACCACCAGACATTCCACAATACCTTTGTCCAGATAATAAACGGCTTCCGTAGAATATCCAATTCCATATACCAAGGCTCCATGCAGATTATTAGCCGCAGCACATTCTCCTGCCCTTGTCAGGCTGTCATCATCAAGTGCAATTACATAATCCACCCTTGGCTGGTATTCCAGAAAAGCTTTTCTATCCTCAGTAGAAGAAGCTTCACTGATGGACCAGCTAATCTCGGCTCCCGCATCCTTCAATGCATCTTTAAATCCCTTTTCCCGATTAACAGCAACCTCCGAATCATCTTTTGCCGAAAAAATTCCTATTTTTTTGTCCGTGATTTTTCCTTCATAATCCTTTAACAGCTCCTCTGCTAAAGTTACGCCCATGGCATAATTGTCTGGCCCCGTAACCGGAATCCCGGCGGAGGCTCTTTCTTCCGATGCTGAGCACTCTACAAGCATAACCGGAATCTTACTTCTAATCTTTTCCAGCATTTCCTCCGCATCCGGAACAGGCTGCACAATAACCGCATCCGCTCCATTATTTATTTCACTTTCTATTATCCGCTTTTCGTCCTCAACGGACAATTCTTCTCCGGTATTAACAACATACATCTCTATTCCATGGTCTTCTGCTGCCATTTTCAATCCATATTTAAACGCCGACCATTGATTATCGTCCGAATTCTTAATAATCACAGAAACCTTATAAAGAGCCCTTCCGTTTTTTTCCTGTACCATAAGAATTGCCACTATAATAACCAGAACAGCCAGAACAGATTCAATTAAAATAAATAATTTTTTACTATTTTTCATCTCTATTTACCCAGCTTCTTTGTACAATTAGTTTCCCCTTCTAAAATACATGTCCCTCTTCAATATTCTTTCTATTTTCTTCCGTATACGGAACTGCCGGAATGCAGATTGAAACGTTTGTTCCCTCATCCGGTTCACTTTCAACAATAACACCATACTCCTTGCCAAAAAGAACCTGAATACGGTTGTTTACATTTACAAGACCAACTCCTGAGCCTTTTTTATGAACCCGGTTATTGTCTGTAAGCAAAAGCTTTACCTCATCCTCCGGGATTCCAATTCCATTATCGGTAACAGAAAGAATAATTTTGCCATCCTTCCGCAGACCGGTCACCCTGATTTCTCCACAATCATCCATACCGCCAACCCCATAATTAATCGCATTTTCCAGAATCGGCTGCAATATTAATTTCACGGTACAGCAGGTATATATGGACGGCTCCACATCAAATGTAACAGAAAAGGAATCCTTATACCGAACCTTCTGTATATTCATATAACTTTCCGCGTGCTGCAGTTCATCCTTCACACTGATTATAGTATGTCCTTTAGAAAGGCTAATCCGAAACAGCTTTGCCAGCTGCGAAATCATAAAAGCTGCATCATCATTACGTTTTCCTTCAATCATCCATGTAATAGAATCCAGGGCATTGTATAAAAAATGCGGATTAATCTGGCTCTGCAGGGCCTCGAGCTCGCTTTTTCTTCTTTCATTTTGTTCCCAGACAATCTTCTTCATCAGCATATCAATCTGTTCATAGGACCTTTGGATAGAATGTCCCAGCTGCCTGATTTCCAGCGGACCACCAATATATATCTCCGGTTTTTCTCCCGCTTCAAATTCTTTGACGGAATCATTTAATTCCAAAATAGGACTGGAAATCCTGACTGAGATGACACGATTAATAATAACAAGCATCATTGCCATAAGAAGCATAATCATTACAATAAAATACCTGATACCAATCATTCCGTGGGTAAACGTGGTATACGGAATCACTCCAACCAGCCTCCAGCCGGTATAACTAATGGTATTGACAACAATCTTTCGCTTTTCTCCTTCAAACACCTCATCATAAACACCATCCTTGTATTGTGCTGCTATCTCACTGTTCTCATTACAAATTCCATTACTGATTTGTATCTGCTGAGGATGATAGATGATTTGTCCGTTATTATCACATAAATAATAATACTGGCTGTTATTTAATGTATTAATCTGCTTCATCATCCGTGAAATGCTGGAATAATCCATATCTACAAGTAAAACACCTAACTGCGGAACCCCCTCATCTGTAAGTTCAACGACACGGCTTAATGAAATCACCCAATAATAGCAAAATGCAGTATCATCAAACAGATTCTGAATATGCGGAGTGGAAAAATGCATATTCTCCATCTTATCCATGGCCTGTACATACCAATCCTGTCTGGTGACATCCGGATCTTCTTTTTGGGCTGCCACCGGTTCTGCCGCTATCAGGCTTCCGTAATTATTGTATATGGCAATGCTTCGCAGATTATCTCTGTTTGCTTCATACAAAAGATTCATTCCACGCTGAATATCCTTATTCTGGCTGGTTAAGTCATTCTCTTTTATGACGTCATAGTAAGCCGCATCCGAAATCTGCCGCATACTGACCAGATAATCCTCCAGATTTTCCCCGGTCTGCTCCATCAGCTTCTGCGTGCTTTGTATCATCTCCTGCCTGGATACGGTTGAAAACCGGAGATACATCACAATCCCCAGAACCAGCATTATTGAAATAGATATCACAGAAAATGCCAGCATAATCGTAGACTGCATTCCTCTTGGTTTTAAGTTCTTTAATTTCCTGATAAACTTACTCTTCACTTATTTGTATACTCCGTTCTGTATTTTGAGGGTGACACGCCAAATCGCCTTTTAAATACATAACTAAAATAATTGGGGTCCGCATACCCGACACTCTTGGCTATAATATAATTTTTTTCATTCGTTTCAATCAAAAGGCGGGATGCCCGGTCTAAGCGGTAATCTGTCAGATATCCTATAAATGAGTTTCCCGTCTCTTTTTTAAATACAGTAGAAAAATAAGAGTTGGATACACCCAAAACTTCACAGATGCTATCCAGCGAAAGCTCCTCATCCGCATAATTATTGTGAACATATTCCTTTGCCTTGAATACAAAGGATTTTGTTGATTTGCTCCGGGCATTGATTAACTCCTCCCGGAAGGACAGGCTGACTTGAATAACCCATTCCCGCAGCGCATCATACTCCAAATCAAGCAGCCTGCTATATAGCTTTCTCATATCTCCGAGAAAATCCTCTATTTCTATATTATTATTAACCGAAAACCGATATAATCCACCAATCAGTTCCATAACAGCAATGTAATGATGCTGTAGAGATTTTGCCGGAACAAGCACATGTTTTAAATATTTATCAACCGCCTTCCTTACATCCTCCGGTGAACCCAATCGAATCATTTTAAACAGATTCGACAATTCAGCATCATTCATCATATTGGGTTCTCCCGGTCTCTTTGGAGCAATCTCCTTCATATTAATCGCCCTGGACGCACCAAAGAGTACCCGGTAAGAGACCGCCTCTCTTGCACTGTCATAGGATTGTGACAATTCAAGGATATTGTTACAGACCGTCCCTACCCCTATAGTGACAACAGCACCAATGATACGTCGGGCATATTTACAAAACCGGTCACATTCATCTGTCAGCTCCGTGATTTCATTTTCATCATTAAGCTGTAAGAGTGCAACGGTATTTCCAATATACGTAAAGAATTTGACCTGCCATTTTTCTCCAAAACGTTCCTCTGCCTGTTTCTGGACCGATGCAGATAATAGCAGCGGATTCATATTCTCAGGCACCTGGTTTGATGAGGTATGAATGACAAGACAGCAAAAAAACGGACCCCCAAAGGAAATCTGATAATCCGAAAGATACTTTTGAACCTCTTCTTCACGGACTCTTCCCTCAATTAGGGTAGAATAAAAATTCGCCTGCAAAAAGGGCAATGACTCCATATAGTATTTCTGCAAAATTTCCACGTTTCTTTTTTCGTTGATTTCCTGGTCCAGTTTTATTTTGAGCTGGGAGAATACACTGGTCATCTCCACAGAATTTACCGGCTTTAGAATATATTCTTCGACCTCCAGATGAACGGCCTCTTTCGCATATTCAAATTCATCAAAGCCTGTAAAAAACAGAATCTTGGTTGTGGGAAATCTGGCTTTAATAGAATTCGCCAGCTCCATCCCATCCATATAGGGCATCTTAATATCTGTCATAACAACATCCGGCTGAAATTCCTCTACCATCTCAAGAGCCTTTACTCCGTTACCCGCATGTCCAATCACAGAGAAGCCGAGTCCCTCCCAGTCAATTTTTTTCATAATAACCTGTATTACTTCTTCCTCATCATCCACCAGAAGCACTGTATAATTACCCATATTTTTTTCTCCATATATATGCATTTCACATCTGCTTTGTATTTTTTATATTATAACAAATGCACTTTAGAAAGTAAACGCTGCTGTCTTTCGGACATGCAAAAAGAACCAGAACTTCATCTGGCTCTTTTTGCATCCGCTAACAATTACTTTTTCTGAACATATTTCAGACAGTCAAGTGTTACTGCCGAAAGAATGATAATACCCTCAAATACAAACTGAAGGTTTGTATCAATACCAAGAATTGTAAGAGAATATGTAAGTGCTGTAAAAATCAGTACACCAACTACTACACCTGATATTTTACCAATACCGCCGGTAAAAGATACACCTCCTACAACACAGGCTGCGATTGCATCCATATCCCAGCCCTGACCATAGGCAGCAGATCCTGAACCAACCATTCTTGCACATTCAAGCCATGAGCCAAATCCATATAAAATACCAGCCAGAATAAATGCTCCCATGGTCACACGGAATACGGAAATACCGGAAACCGATGCAGCCTCCGAGTTTCCTCCAACGGCATACAGATTCTTTCCAAACGTAGTTTTGTTCCAAATGAACCATACAATTGCAACTGCTGCAACTGCCCAGAGAATAATCGTTGGAAAGCCATTTATTTTCGGAATAATCATATTCGGAATCGTCGGTTCAATCGCTCCAAATGACACACCCTTTGTTGCATATGTAACAATTCCAAAAATCATCAGCATGTTTGCCATTGTTGAAATAAACGGATGCATCTTAAATTTTGCCGTAAAGAAACCTGCAATTGATGTAAAGAATGTACACAAAAGTATACACATTACCAATGCCAAAACCACTCTTCCTCCAACCGGTATTCCTGTAAAATCAAATACATGACCAAAAACGGCTCCTGTATTGATTCCCTGGTGCATGATAATCGTTGCCGTTGTCATACCCATACCAACCATACGTCCAATTGAAAGATCCGTACCGGTAAGAAGAATCAGTCCTGCAACGCCAAGAGCGAGAAGCATTCGAGGGGAAGCCTGCTGAAGAATGTTTAAAACATTATTATATGTAAGCAGCGGTGTATGCTTTACTATCGGCGTAATAATACATAACATTATAAAAATTAACAGAATTACAATATACAGACCATTCTGCAGAAGAAATGCCCTGCGGTTAAACGTATATTTATAATTTTCCCACTTCTGTACTTTTGATTCCATAAAGGTAAACTTTGATAAACGCAGTAGGTCAATCAAATGGTATTTAAACGTATACGCTGCATGTCTTCTGTCCTTTATCTGCTGAAGCTCCTTCTCCAGCTCCATTTTAGCATCAAACAGCTTGTTTTTATAAACGTATTTTTCATCCTTCACCTCCTGCTTGTCAGAAAGCTTTGAAATGCTTTCATGATGCTCTTTTTGCAGCTTCTCCACCTTTTTGTGGTATTTTTCTTTTGCGGCTATCTTTTCATACTCACAGCTTTTTTTAACCACCTGGTAATAATCTTTGTCAAAATGTGCTTTGAGATAAGCTTCCGCATCCGAAATTAATCCGGAAATTTCTTCTTTATTTTTTTCTTCTACTTTTTTTGCCTTTGCCAGCTCCTCCTGGTTTTTAGCAATCTCAGCCTCTCTCTCCTTCTTTGTAAGGGAACAGTCTCTTTTTATGCTGTCAATACTGTTTTGAAGTGCAAGCACCTTATTCGTGCCGTCCTCCCTGAGGCTGTCAATCTGTGCCTGAATTTTACCAACATAATCCTCTATCGGCTGACGCAGCTGCATTTCCTGTTCAGCAGTAAGAATTTTACTGTTTTCATTAGCCATATCCATCATTCTCCTTCATTATAGATATTTTGCACTGAGCCTTAAAAGCTCTTCCTGATTTGTCTCCTTCGTGTTAACAATTCCAGAAAGGCGTCCATTTGACATAACACCAATGCGGTTCGTAATTCCTAAAATTTCCGGCATTTCAGATGAAACTACAATAATTGTCTTTCCCTGTTTTGCCATATTAATAATCAATTCATATATCTCATATTTTGCACCAACATCAATTCCCCTTGTGGGTTCATCCATCATAAACACCTGCGGACCACGTTCCAGCCATTTTCCAAAAATAACCTTCTGCTGGTTTCCACCGGAAAGGCTTGAAATCATATCTTCCGGTCCCATACATTTTGTATGCATAATTTTGATTTCATTTGCAGTTGCCTTTACCATTTTTGAATCGGAAAGTGCTACTCCCGACTTATAATGATTCAAATTTGCAATCGTTGTATTAAATGTCAAATCACCTTTCAGGAAAAGCCCGTTTGCTTTCCGTTCTTCCGTAATCATGGCAAAGCCATGGTCCATAGCCTCTTTCGCACTGCTAAAGTTCATCAGACGATTATTAAAATAAACACGACCCGCTGCTCTGGTTCTAACACCAAAAATAGTCTCTAAAAGCTCCGTCCGTCCGGCTCCAACCAGACCATACAACCCAAAAATTTCTCCTTCTTTTACATCAAACGAAATATCCTGCAAATGGGGTTCAAATTTTGTAGACAGATGCTGAACCGATAAAATTACATCTTTTGGATTGTTGTCAACCGGCGGAAACCGGTTTTCAAGAGAACGGCCAACCATAGCTGCAATCAACTCATTCATATTTGTATCTTCTGCACGTTTTGTCATGACAAGATTACCATCACGAAGTACCGATATCTCATCACAGATTTCAAAAATTTCATCCATCTTATGAGAGATATATATCAAAGATATACCCTGTTCTTTTAACATTCTCATCATTTCAAACAATTTATCAACCTCTTGTACCGTTAATGAGGAGGTGGGCTCATCAAGAACAATTACCTTTGAATTATAGGAAATCGCCTTGGCAATTTCACACATCTGCCGCTGGGAAACAGACATATTCCGCATCGGCTGTGTGAGATTCACGGTCATGCCCAATTTTCTAAAAAGCTCAGAGGCTTCCGATTTCATTCTGCCTTCATCAACAATTCCCATGGAATTGACGGGATAACGTCCAAGAAATAAATTGTCTATTACATTCCTTTCCAGACACTGGTTCAATTCCTGATGAACCATAGCAATGCCATTTTCAAGAGCATCTTTAGGTCCGGAAAAATTAACTTCCTTACCATCAAGGATAATACTACCTTCATCTTTCTGATAGGTACCAAAAAGACATTTCATCATTGTCGACTTACCGGCGCCATTTTCGCCCATAAGACCCATAACTGTTCCGCGCTTCACATTCATATTGATATGATCCAAAACTCTGTTCCGGCCAAAGGACTTACTCATATTGCGTATCGATAAGACGATATCCACTTTTTCATCTACCATTGTCATTACTCCTATTTATTAAAATTTTTCAGTATTGAATCAAATATTATGGTATTTTCCTGCAGGCGGATTTTACGGAAAACACTTTATTTTAAAAAAAGAGGTTATTAGGGAGAATTTCTTCTCCCTAATAGCCTGCCTGTCTTTATCTCAACAGCTATTACTGGTCAAGTAAGGATGTATAAGAGGTTGCATTATCCGTCTTAACCATGTTAATGGCAAATGCGTCATACTGGCTTGGATTTCCAAGACGGTTTGTAATATTAGATTCTGTCTGTCCATCACCACCGATATAATCCACATCGAGGTTAAGAAGGTCATCATAGTTTTGAAGCAGCGGCTGGTATGTTGAACTTAAAAAGTTATCCGAAGCGTTGTAAATATTCAGCCATACTTTCTTTGTTGCATGTGCGCTTTCATCAAGCTGGTTTGATACCGGCTCATAAACCTTTGTGGAATCCATAAAATCCTGATAGTTATCAGAGGTAACCGCAACATTCAATGCATAGTAGGAACGCTCTTCCTCATTATATACATATACATCATCTGTCAAAACATTACCTGCTTCGTCTTCTGTACCGATACCGGTATCAATATCCACTCCATCAAGAGCATTGCGGAGAACACGAAGTGTCAAATATGCCTGCACATCTGCATGCTGGCTGATTGTACCACCATAGCCCTCTGCAATCGCAGCAACTGCATCATTATTTGCATCATAGCCAAATGTAGGAACATTGTTATCCTTTGACCATGCATTAAACATTGACATTCCCATTCCATCATTATTAGAAACAACAACATCAATCTCATCGCCAAAAGAGGATGACCATGTGCCGATTGCATTACCTGCTGTAGCTGCATCCCATGTAGCACCTGCAGAGTTTTTCATTTCCTGAGAAGCAAGCTCCCGCACTACATATTTCTTTCCGCCAACTTCAATCGAACCATCCTGTACAGCTGCAGCCGAACCGTCTGTATTTGTACCCACTGGCTCACTATTGATATTACCGTCTTTGTCAACACCGGTACCAAGTGCCTTACGGACACCTCGTGTACGTGCAATGGAATCATTATGTCCGATATCTCCAATTGCCAGAACATAACCGATTACTCCATCCCCGTTGCGGTCAATCTTATCAATATTTGCCTCGATATACTCCTTAACCATTGTACCCTGTAATTCGGCACCCTGATTTGCATCAAATCCTACATAATATGTATTATCGTTGTAGGTCAGAGCGGCCATATCAAGCTCTCCTGTAGAGCTGTTAGATGGCTGACGGTTAAACCATACTAAAGGCTTATCCTTGTTTGCTGTTCCTGATGCTGAATCGGAGCCTGTACCGTTCTCTGTCTGTACAGAGCCGCCATCACCACTTTGGGAGCCATCTGTTCCACATGCAGTAAGTGAAAATCCAAGTAATACTGCCATCGTCATTGCTATTATTTTTTTCTTCATATTATTTCTCTCCTTTCTATATTGACACCCTTACCTGTGTCCTTTGTTGATATTGTTAGTATAATAAAAATGAAGAGCAAAAAATATAGAATATTTTTTGCTCTTCATTGAAAATTTTATGATTTTTATTGGCAATATTAGACAATATTATGATTGATTCCCGCCCCTATTTTGTAAGTTTACTTTAATTTATTCTTTATCTTTTTGAAGCCCCGTCTTATGGGATGCCTGATAATATCTCTGAGATTTTCAATTTCCCTTTTCTGCTCCTCCAATTGCTTTTCCAGCTTTTGCTCCAATGTCAAAAAAGAGGTTCCCATAAATAGTATAATATCCTCCAGCATTTCCTCATTATCAGGAGTCCATTTTTGCTCAGCGCTATATTCAAAAGGAAATAAATCCTCCTCTTGTATTCCCATATATGCTTCCCCAATCAGCCGGTTTCCCTCCCTGTATTTTTCATAGAGCTCCTCTGCCTCCTGTCTGGAAAACATACTGTACTTTTCATTATCCCTTTTACTGTTGGAATTATGTGCCAGTATATTCTGAAACATCCAGTTGCTGCGCGCATCCAAATCCGGAAGCTTATTTAAAATCCGTTTTATTTCCGCATTGTTTTTTGTAAGGCTTCTGTTAAGTGTCTTTACCCGAACCTTATATGCCTCCGAATACTGCAGACCGACAGCATTAACAAAATCCTCACAAACAGAACCGCCTATAAAAAATTCCTTATCAAACCGCCGGACAATCAGATTTTCTTCTCCCATATACGCTGAAATGTTATGCAGCATTTCATAATAATCCAGATGAACAATTGGCATCTGCGTTGTCATTTCCTCCCAGGATAAAACACACTCCCGGTAAAGACCCTCTTTAATTCTCTGGCTCCACCAGGAAAACAGAAAATCATCCTGCCTGCGGAGATAAACAATGACTTTGGTGGTAAAATGATTGGCTTCCATCTCCCTTCTCAGCTTTGCCCAGACATTGTCTGTATCCCGGAAGCCGCAGTTCCACAAACCCTCATCGGATAAAATTACATTATCATATGTCTCAAAGGTGTTATAAAGTATTTCAAAGCCTTCCTTAAAATACTGCTTTTCCTTCTCAATATCCCGTTCTCCATTCTCATCAGTAACCCTTCCGAACATAAAATGTGCAGTGCGAAGCCGGCTCGCATTACGGTACCGGAAAGGCATTATGGGATAACAATATCCCTGACGGTTTAACTCCTCCTGATTGTCTGAACAGAAATTTTGCAAAACGGTTGTGGCTGTTCTCGGCATTCCTATATGCAAATACAGTGTTTTCATGTCTTATCCTCCTTCTCAAATTGCAAACCTTACTGCCACAATCCCCGCTTGACAAGGATTTTCTTTTCCAGCACAGTAAAGAAACACTTATCGATTATAATTCCCACTACAACAATAACCAACATCACCAGCATAACCTGATTAATGTCTGCCAAATCCCGTCCCATAATCAATGTCTGACCAAGCCCAATCGACGTTGTCATGACCTCACCCGCCATAAGCGCTCTCCATGCAAAGGACCATCCCTGCTTAAGACCGGATACCAGCTCCGGCAGACATGCCGGAAAAATAACATGCCAGTAGAGCTGCCGTTTGCCCGCTCCCATGGTGAGTGCAGCCTTAATATAGATTGGCTGTACATTTTTTATTGCATTATCTACCGAAATTGCAATACCAAAGGCAGAGCCCATTACCACAACAAACAAAATTGCTTTTGTTGACAAGCCAAACCATAAAATAGAAAAAGGCACCCAGCACACACTGGGAAGGGTCTGTATGCCCAGAACCACAGGCTTTAAATTTTTCTGTAAATAGCGGAAATGATTGATGAGAAGTCCCAGAATCAGTCCCACCACCACTGCAATCGCATATCCGGCGATTCCCCTTAACAGGGAATTGCCGACTGCTGATAACAGAGTGCCGTCACTGCAAAGCTCAACAAACCGCTCTCCGACTCCCAGTGGAGAGGGTACAGCATAAGGCTTGCAAAAAGCAAATATATCCACACTTACCCAGTAAAAGAGCTGCCAGAGCAGAATCAAAATACATAAAAATATAAAAACTCCCATTCTAAATCGCCTCCCCTCGGATTTCCTCCAAAATCCGGTGCCTCAAATCTACAAATTCCGGTGAATATACATGCCGGGGACGTTGCAGCTTAATATCTACAATATCCATCTGCTTTTCCGGATTAGGGGAGAGCACCACCACCCGGTCGCCAAGATACACAGCCTCCTCTACACTATGGGTAATAAAAAGTATGGTACGTCTTGTCTGCTGCCAGATTCTTTGAAGCTCTTCCCGGAGCTTATTTGAAGTCTGCTTGTCCAGTGCGGAAAACGGCTCATCCATCAAAAGAACAGAAGAATCCATTGTGAGTGCCCTTGCAAGTGCCGTCCGCTGACGCATCCCTCCAGATATCTGATGAATCGGATAGTCTCTATACTCGGACAAGCCCACCATCTCCAGATAATATGCCGCCCTTTCCTCCTGGGTCTTAGTTGATGCACCTGCTAATTTCAATCCAAATTTTACATTTTCGATTACGGTAAGCCATGGATACAGTCCATGCTCCTGAAACATTACCGTACGGTCAGCTCCCGGTCCGGTAATCTCTTTTCCGTCCAGAAGAATCTGACCACTGGTAGGCGTAATCAGTCCCGCAACCAGATTCAACAGCGTACTTTTTCCGCATCCGGATACTCCAACAATGCATATAAACTCCCCATTTACTACTTCCAGATTAATTTCATTCAGGGTTGCCGCTTCAATATTATCATAATGCTTGCAAAGATTTTGAATTACTAATGACATGTTGCTCCTCCACTACTCTGCGAACAGGCTCTTTTCCTCCGGCACCTCTTTAATAAATTCCTCCTGCCGGCTTATCTCTGCAAATCCCATAAGGGATTCCCTGTTAAGCTCTGTCGCCACACCAATACGTTCAAATGCCTGCTTGATAACCGCTTCACTTAAGGCTTTTCCGGTAGACTGCTGCAGTTCTTCATTAATTGTCTTAAGAGCCGCCTCCCTGTTCTCTTCGATTCTTCCGGCAGCCGCCTCATGCTCTGCCAAAAATGTTTCCACCAGCTCCGGATTCTCTTCCATAAACTCTTTGCGCACCACCACTACTGCCACATCATACCTTCCGTCCATATAGATTTCATCATAATTCAGCAGTATTTCCGCCCCCTGCTCTAACAGGGTGGCTCCCCATGGTTCCGGAACCAGTGCTGCGTCAATATCACCCCGGTCCATCATATTCGCAACATCCGCATTGGCAACCGCACTCACCGTCACATCGCCGCCCTTCTCCACAGTCTTAAGACCATTTTCCTCCATCAGATGCAGAAGACATAAATGCTGTGTATTCCCAATCTGGGGAATTGCTACGGTTTTTCCTGCCAGGTCTGCTGCCGTTTCAATTCCGGCATCTTTTCGTTTCACCAAAACTGCGCCACCCTGAGACGCACCGGATAACACCACCACGTCACCGTTAGACTTTACATTTGCACTGATTGCCGGAACCGGACCAATATATCCAATATCAATATCTCCCGAAAACAGCGCTTCCACCTCTGCGGGACCGGCATTAAAGGCTGTCCAGTTAACCTGCACATCCTCAGAAACACTGTCCTCTAGGCTCCCCTCTGCCTTCATGAGCAATGCCTGTGCATGAGTAATATTGTTAAAATAACCCACATTTATCCGTTCCGTATTCTCCTTCGCTCCACACCCCGTTATACCTGCCGCCACAAAAATAAGCACTCCGGATAACAGCCATTTCTTCCATTCTCTCATACTCTCTTACTCCTCTGACGCATTTTTATCTACAAATACCGCTCTAACATCTGCATGATTTTGTCCGTGCACTCACTGATATCGTATTTGCTTGTATCGATTACAATCTCTGCCCTTTCCGGCTTCTCATAAGGACTGGATATTCCTGTAAAATCACTGATTTTTCCGGCCCTTGCCCTCTGGTAAAGTCCCTTCGCATCCCTTTTTTCACATTCCTCCAGCGGTGTACTTACATAGACCTCTATAAACCGGTCTCCCACAATATCTCTTGCCACCCTCCGGTCTGACCGGTACGGTGAAATAAAGGAGGTTATCACAATCAGACCCGCATCATTCATAAGTCTTGCAACCTCTGCTACCCGTCTGATATTTTCAATCCGGTCATTTTCCTTAAAGCCTAAATCCCTGTTCAAGCCCATGCGGATGTTATCACCGTCAAGAAGCATTGTATGCTTTCCCATGGAAATCAGCCTCTTTTCCAGTTCATTTGCCAGAGTGGACTTTCCCGCCCCGGAAAGACCTGTCATCCAGACCGTCATTGCCTTTTGCTGTAGTTGGTTTTCCCGTATCTGTCTCGTAATATCCATCTCATGCCATTTTATATTATTATTTCGGGCTAACGGCTGCTGCACAATACCTCCTGCAGAGGTTTTATTTGATACCCGGTCAACCAGAATAAAAGAGCCCAGCTCCTTATTTTTGGAAAACCGGTCAAAAACAATTCTGCTGCCCGTTGATATCTCACAGCTTGCCAGCTCATTCTTGTATATGGTATCCGCATACACCTCCGCACCGGAATTTACATCAATCTTATATTTAATACGCATAACAGTAGCCGGTAATAGCTGTGTCCCCAGCTTTAACAGAAAATTCTTTCCCTCCACAAGACTGCTCTCATCCATCCACAGCAGAGATGCCTCAAATAAGGAGCCTGTCTCCGGCTCTGCCCCCTTTTGCAGAACACAGCCTCTGGAAATATCTACCTCCGTATCCAGCGAAACCGTAACCGCATATCCCTTTTCGCTTTCCTGTACCTCAGTGCTTCCCTGCAGGATTTTTGTGACCACCGCCTTTTCCCCGCTTGGCATCACCGTAACCTCATCACCTACCGATATTCTGCCGGAAGCAATCTGACCCTGGAAGCCCCGAAAGCTCCAATCCGGACGGCAAACCCTCTGGATTGGCATTGTAAAGCCCTGCTCCGATTCCTTCTCCGTCACATCTACCTGCTCCAAATAGGAGAGCAGCGTAGTCCCTGTATACCAACGCATATTCTTTGATTTTCTGACAATATTATCTCCCTCCGTAGCCGAAACCGGAATGATGCACAGGGAGTCATAATCAAATTCTGCCATTAGAACCTTAATATGCTTCTGTATTTTATTGAATTTTGACTGCTCATAATGAATCGTATCCATTTTGTTAACGGCAAATACAAAATGCTTTATTCCCATAAGTGCGCAAATCCTTGCATGCCGCTTTGTCTGCACCTGTACGTCCTGGCTGGCATCCACTAAAATCACTGCCAGGGAGGCAAAGGATGCCCCCACTGCCATATTCCGGGTATATTCCTCATGCCCCGGCGTATCTGCCACAATGAAGCTTCTGTTTTCTGTTGAAAAATACCGGTAAGCAACATCAATGGTTATTCCCTGTTCCCGCTCTGCCATCAAACCATCTAACAAAAGAGAATAGTCTATTTTTCCCTCTCTGGAACCAATCCTGGAGTCTAAAATCAGAGCTTTTTCCTGGTCCGCAAAAATCAGCTTTGCATCATACAGCAAATGTCCGATTAATGTGGATTTTCCGTCATCCACACTGCCACAGGTTATAAATTTAAGAAGCTTATCATTCATATTAAAAATATCCTTCCCTTTTTCTTTTTTCCATGCTGGCAGCTCCGCCATCCGAATCAATTACACGGCTTGTCCTCTCTGATTCCACGGAAGCCAGCGTTTCTTCAATAATTTCATCCAGCGTAACGGCATTGGACTCCACTGCTCCGGAAAGGGGATAACAGCCCAGAGTGCGGAATCTGACCATCTTGTGCTCTACCTTTTCATCCGGTCCCAGCTGCATTCTGTCATCATCCACCATAATCAGATTGCCATCCCGGCTGATAACTGGCCGCATAGCAGAATAATACAGGGAAACAATGGGTATATTCTCTCTCTTAATATATTGCCATATATCTTTTTCCGTCCAATTTGATAAAGGAAATACCCTTATGCTCTCCCCCTTTTTTATCTGGGTATTATAGAGCTTCCACAGCTCCGGTCTCTGGTTTTTCGGGTTCCATGCATGGTTTTCATTCCGAAAGGAAAAAACTCTCTCCTTTGCCCTGGATTTTTCCTCATCTCTTCTTCCTCCGCCAAACGCTGCCGTAAACCCATATTTGTCAAGCGCCTGCTTAAGCGCCTGGGTCTTCATGATATCCGTATAAGCTGCACCATGGTCAAAGGGATTGATTCCCTGGCGCACTCCCTCCTCATTGATATATTCCAGCATTTCTATGCCGAGCCTCTTTGCAGTCTCGTCCCGAAAGGATATCATTTCTTTAAATTTCCAGGTTGTATTCACATGTAAAAATGGAAACGGGGGTTTTTCCGGATAAAATGCCTTAAATGCAAGATGCAGCATAACAGATGAGTCTTTTCCAATCGAATATAACATGACAGGCTTCTCACATTCTGCGGCTACCTCCCGCATAATATAGATTGCCTCAGATTCTAATTCATCCAAATGATTCATACAGTATCTCCTTATTTTTTATCTTATAAATACAGAATACTTTTTTATAGAAGGTCCGTTATTTTTCAATATGCAGAGAATATTATAAGAGCTATATGGAATTTAAATGAAAATAATTGCAAAACAAAATAACCTGACGTAAAATAAAGATAAGAGGTGAGAATTATGAAAATACAAAAAATGATACAATTTGGAATAACTTTATTTGCAATATGCGCAGTCTGTATACTGCCAGACACGAAAGCTCTGGCAAGAACTTCCACAACAAAGGTTCTTCCAACAGATGTGACAACCGCATCCAAGGGTAATGTGCTGATGGGATTAGAGGGCAGCTTTGCCAATGATGTGCAAAATGCAGTTAACCGTGTAAATGCAATCCGCAAGGAGGCTTGCCAGAACGGATATCCGGACCCAAGAGACTGCAGCCGCAAGCTGACGATGGATGACTATGTACCAATTAAATGGTCCTCTGACCTTGAGTTTATTGCGCGTATCCGGGCTGCAGAGGCATCGATATATCCACAGCATGAAAGACCCACAGGAGCAAGCTGTTTTGACATTGCAGGTCCCAATGGCGTCACCTCCTACGCAGAGGTTCTCGCCTGGGGTGCAGACACTATTACCGGCTCGGTAAACATGTGGTACACCGAAAAAAGCATCTGGGTAAAACAGGGTCAGGGCGTAACGGGACATTACACAAATATGATTAATCCGGATACTACCTATATGGGAATGGCGAACTTTGACGGAACCGGGGCAGGAGAATTTACCAATGAGGACTGGGTAGCATTTGACTTTGCGGATGGAACTGCCATCAAAATCGACACCACGCCTTTAAGCAGTGCCAAAAACATCATACAGACCGTAGAGGTTCCCTCCGACTCTCTGTCAAAGGCAAAAATTGTGGCAATGCCGGGCTATACGAAAAAGACGAGCCTTAGCAAAAATGCAACGGTACAATACAATCTCGTGAGAACCTATAATTCATACATGGAACTGCAGGTTCTGGGAGATATCAGTTGGAGCTCCTCCAATTCCAGTGCCGTATCCGTAAACCAAAGCGGAAAGGCAAAAGCGTCAGGCTATGGCAAGGCAGTCATAAAAGCGGTAAGCAGCTCTGGTGTTTCTGCCTCTGTCAGTGTTCAGGTTCCGGTTAAGGTAACGGCTACCTCCATAACAAAAATCACAGCCGGCAAAAAAAAGCTTACCATAACCTGCAAGAAAAAAACCGTGGATGGTTACGAGGTACAATGCTCCACAAAGAAGAATTTTAAATCCGGCGTTAAAAAGAAAATTGTTGCAGGCAAGGGAAAAACAAAGATAACAATCACAAAATTAAAGGCAAAGAAAAAGTACTATGTCCGTGTAAGGTCTTATAAGCTTATAAATGGAAAGAAATATTATTCCTCCTGGTCAAAGGTAAAGACCAGAAAAACATCCTAACGTCTTACACAGGGATAATTATAGTATTCATGCACCAGACTCCGGTATCCCCACTCCTTCATCTGTTCATAGGAAATGCGGTAATTTCCCTTGTAATGCCTTCCTGTCACACAGTACCGGATATACTGCTGCATGCAGGCATCTATCTCTTTCAAACCGACATCCGTTGTCAGGTTCGGAAAAAACCACCGGCTCCAGCAAAAATCCGTTCCCTCTCCCCGGTCAAAAAATTTGTGGTTCATTGCCCGGATAAAACCCTTTGCCGCTTTCTCGCCGGATAAGCCCTTTTTTGCCTGCCATCTCCGGAGGGCATGGGCTTTTCGTTTGATTTTCCCTTTTATCTTCCTCTTTGTGTTCTCCGACAAATCCACCCTGCCATTCTGATAGCAGAAACCAAGGAATTCCCATGGCTCCCCGGGCTGGCTGATATGAACCTTTTGGGGATTCAGGGCTAAATGCAGCCCCTCTACCCATTCATATAATTCCCTTTGAAGCTCTTCCAGCTCATCTCTGGTATCTGCAAAAACCAGAATGTCATCCGAATATCGGAAATATAAGCTTCCTCTGTTTTCAAAATGCCAATCCATCTCCATTAAATATACATTGGCAAAAAACGGGGAAACCGGCGTGCCTGCCATGGCGCCTCTCTTTTCGGAAATAATTTCTTCTCCTGCCAGTGCCTTATCCTCTGTTAAAAGTCTTTCAAACAACCGGAATACCCTGTCATCCTGCTCCCTTAAAAATTCCAGCTTATTTACCAGTTCCGGAACATCTATAGAGTTAAAATAATCATGGATATCTATCTTCAGGCAGTATTTTCCTGAAATTCCCTTTGTCATACGGATTCTTTTTACCGCATCCCTCACACCATAGCTTCTCCGGAAGGCATAACAGTTTGCCGCAAATAAAGCATCATACCGGTACAGGGAAAAGGCAGTCGCTTTTAACACGATATTAAATTCCTCCGGAAAGGAATACACCACCCTTTTTCTGGACACACCACCCTTGTTAACCTCCTTTTTCACAGGTAAGGGAAGCTTTGTTTGCTGATTTTCAATGGAGCGCAGAATTTCAATATATTTTTCCTCTCTTATATATTCCTCCAGCTTCTCCTGTTCCGACTTAGATAAATGCTGCTTTTCGATTTTATGCTGTAAAAATTCCTGCCAGGTCTCTGGCAGATACAGCGCATCCAATATCTCCATACTTCTCCTCCAAACGGACAAGCCATAAAATGATACAGTTTCCTATAAAGTAAAAAAGAAAGACTCTGCCTTTTTCAAAAATAAAGCAAGGTCTTTCTTTTCCATGCGCCTGGCATCTGCCAGACGCAAAAAGAGAAAATGCTTTGAAGGAATGAAAGCGTGCTTCATTCTACCAGACTGAACATACCCGGACTGCCTGCAAAGCCATAAATGGGGTATGCTTCATCCATCACAGGCGCAGCTGACACTGCTTTTCTCTTTCTCTATATACCATTATAGAGCTGCCAAAGAAATCCAAAAAAACATCTGAATATTTTTCAGCCCTATAAACAGTATCCTGCAATTATGAAAAAATCAATAGCTTAAGCTTTATACCAACTGCTCCCGGATTCTCTGCTCCATGTAATCCTCCTCATTTGGAAGATATTCAAAAAAGTCTAACATTCTCACACCGTTGGCATCACAATACTGCTTAATCTGCCGGTTTGCAACACGGCTGTACATGGCATAATCCCACCACAAGCGAATCATCAGCACTCTGTTACCATCCTTATAGATTCCATAGGTAATACTCTCCGGCTTACAATAGCAGCCGCCACGGACATATATCTCCCTGCCAAATTCCTGCTCTAATTCATCCGTTGAAATCGTTTTGCGAAGCTCATAATTTCCTGCATTTTGTAAGATATCCTGAAGCTTCTCCTCAAAGCTTTTTTCCGAAATCCGAGAGTTTCCATGACCGGACATTCCTCTGCGGCTTCCCGGCTCCTCCCAGGTATCCTGTTCATTTAATCCCGTGACAGCGGAAACTGCCGACTTCACACTGCGGAATGTCTCTCCAATTTCATTGTCACCATTCACCACATCCGACAGCTTATCGGATACTGCATCGCCAAGTGCCTTCGCGCCTCTATCCAGTAGTTTATCAAATAATCCCATACCGAACCTCCCTCATTAAACTGCTTGTAAATTTATTTAATATTATAAAAAGATTTACCGTTTATTTCAACATATATCTATTGCTTACCTGAAAAGAACACTATTATTATAAAATTCCAGATACTGTGAACTTAAAGCTTTGTCATCCAGTGCAGCTCCGGACAGTTGATAAGTGCTCTCCCCTCCATTTTTCACAAACAATAGCTGGGTTGGTATGGTTTTCGTATTCATCTCTACAAGGGCATTATTACTTGTATCAACATAATGCTTTCCCATACCCTGAATCATGACCTGGGTGGAATTTCCCTGTACCCTGACATCCGCTGACTGAATTGTAACATTTTGTCCTATTTTTGCTCCCAATGTGCTGCCATCCTCTGTTGGCTGGTCAATAACCTCGGCAACACTTTTTCTTATTTCGGCATCCGGCTCCATTACAACATTTCCATATGATGTGAAAGCACTATATGCGGATGCAAAAAGTGCTACAGAAGCCACTAACGTTCCAACTGCAATCAATGCTCCTACGCCACCATTTCCATTTGTAAACTTTGCCCTCCGCCATGGATAGATAAAGGATAACAATAATGCTATAACAATCAGCGAAATCTTTCTTTCATATAACACATTTACCAAAATTGCATCGATAAGACATACTATTGAACAAATACTGCCAACCCACTGCCACTTTTGCAGGTTTATGTACAAATCTATCTTACTCTGCTGGCAGCACCACACAATAACTATAATCTCCAGAATAAACAAAGCATAGAGCGCAGCCTTTCCTATCGTAAGAACAATGTTATTCCCTGTATTTTGGGGCTGTACTGAGCTTGAATAACCGGCAGGGTTTACTGCCGTATTGCTTATTGAAGTCATCTGATAGGGCTCCTGACCGTCAAAATCCCATGGATTGCGGTCATTTGCCCCCTCGTCAGAATGTTCTGGCTTTTCCGCTCCCGAAAGCCTTAATCCGTCTGCACTTTCCTGTTTTTCTTCCTCATGCAATTTCAATTCCATATCATTCTCCCCCTCTGTACATAATCAAATTTTTCTCGTTTGTATTACAGGCATCCATTATCTTTCAAACTGTGCAAGTCTCTCCTCCACCGTTGCAAGCATACCTGTATATTTCTCCAGCTTCGCCTTCTCTTCTTCAATTTTGGAAGCCGGAGCCTTACCCACAAAGTTCGGATTATTAAGCATTCCGTTACAACGCTTAATCTCCCCTTCCAGACGTTTCTGCTCCTTCTTAAGGCGCTCAATTTCCTTTTCAATATCCACAAGCTCTGCAAACGGCATATAAACCACCGCATCATGAATCACCGTTGACACTGCATCCTCTGCAATTCCAGTCTTATCTGCCTGAACAATTACTTCAGAGGCAAAGCCAAGGGTGGCAAAGAACACTTTTGCGTCCTCAAAAATGCTGCGAACCTCCTCCTTTTCGGAGACAACATAAACCGTTGCCTTTTTGCTGTTTGGCACATTCATCTCTGCCCGGAGGTTCCGGATTCCACGAACCGCATCCTTAATGGTATCCACAGCCATCTCGTCCTTTTCAAAGTTCCATTCATTCTTAAATTCAGGCCATGCAGAAATCATAATGGATTCCTCCTCGTCCTGTAAATTGGTGAAAATCTCCTCTGTCACAAATGGCATATATGGATGAAGCAGCTTTAATGCATTGATTAATACGGTCTTTAACGTCCAGAGTGCTGCAGCCTTGGTCTCGTCCTCATCATTATAAAGTCTTGGTTTTACCATCTCAATGTACCAGTCACAGAATTCCTCCCAGATAAAATCATATACCTTAGAGGCTGCAATACCCAGCTCAAATTTATCAAGGTTCTCCGTCATATCCTTTGCAAGGGTGTTCACCTTGGATAAAATCCAGCGGTCTGCCAGAGTCAGTTTACTGAGGTCAACATCCTTCACATCTGCCTTTTCAATATTCATCATGATGAAACGGGAAGCATTCCAGACCTTGTTGGCAAAGTTACGGCTTGCCTCTACTCTCTCCCAGTAAAAACGCATATCGTTACCTGGTGCATTTCCCGTAATCAGCGTAAACCGCAGTGCATCGGCACCATATTTATCAATAACCTCCAATGGGTCAATACCATTTCCTAAAGACTTCGACATCTTTCTGCCCTGGTCGTCCCTTACGAGACCATGGAATAATACAGTGTGGAATGGCAGCTTTCCTGTCTGCTCCAGGGAGGAGAACACCATACGGATTACCCAGAAGAAAATGATATCATATCCCGTTACCAGCACATCTGTCGGGAAGAAATAATCCATTTCCTCTGTCTTCTCCGGCCAGCCTAAGGTTGAAAATGGCCATAATGCGGAAGAAAACCAGGTATCCAGTGTATCGGGGTCCTGCTTTATATTGGTAGAGCCGCATTTCGGACAGGTGCAGACAGCTTCCTTAGATACGGTAATCTCCCCACAATCCTGGCAGTAATAAGCCGGAATCCGGTGTCCCCACCAAAGTTGACGGGATACGCACCAGTCACGGATATTTTCAAGCCAGTTGTAGTAGTTCTTATTCATACGCTCCGGAATCAGCTTAAGCTCGCCACTCTTCACAGCCTCCAATGCCGGCTTTGCCATTTCCTCCATCTTTACAAACCACTGCGGCTTAATAAGTGGCTCCACCGTGGTTTTACAGCGGTCATGGGTACCGACATTGTGGCTGTGAGGAACTACCTTAACCAATAATCCTTCTGCCTCCAAATCCGCAACCATTGCCTTACGAGCCTCGTAACGGTCCATCCCCGCATACTTGCCGCCAATGGAATTAATCGTTGCATCATCATTCATGATGTTGATTTCCTCTAAATTATGACGCTTTCCAACCTCAAAGTCATTTGGGTCGTGAGCAGGCGTAATCTTCACACAGCCGGTTCCAAATTCCTTATCTACATACGGGTCCGCAATGACCGGAATCTCCCGGTCGGTAAGAGGAAGCTTTAACATCTTGCCAATAATATCTTTATATCTCTCATCCTCAGGATTGACTGCAACCGCTGTGTCACCTAACAATGTCTCCGGACGGGTGGTGGCAATTTCTACATATCTGCCCTCTTCTCCCACAATCGGATAATTGATATGCCAGAAGTTACCGTCCTGGTCCACATGCTCCACCTCTGCGTCGGAAATGGTGGTCTGGCAGACCGGACACCAGTTAACGATACGAGAGCCCTTGTAAATCCAGCCCTTTTCATAAAGCTTGCAAAATACTTCATTTACCGCATCATTATTGCCGTCGTCCATGGTAAAACGCTCTCTGTCCCAGTCGGCAGAAGAGCCCAGCTTCTTTAACTGGTTGATGATACGTCCGCCGTATTCATCTTTCCACTCCCAGGCTTTCTCCAAAAAGCCCTCCCGTCCAAGGTCTTCCTTGTCAACTCCCTTTTCCTTCAGGGATTCAATAATCTTAACCTCTGTCGCAATTGCCGCATGGTCGGTTCCCGGCTGCCATAATGCATTATAGCCCTGCATTCTCTTGTAACGGATTAAAATATCCTGCATCGTATTGTCCAGTGCATGTCCCATGTGAAGCTGTCCGGTAATGTTTGGCGGCGGCATTACTATGGTAAACGGCTTCTTACTGCGGTCTACCTCTGCATGGAAGTACTTCCTGTCTAACCAGTTTTTGTAAATTCTGTCTTCAATTTCTGATGGATTATAATTTTTCTCTAACTCTTTTGGCATATTATTGCTCCTTTCTTTTAGCACAAAAAAACACCCCTTATCCAAATTGATAAAGGGCGATTAATCGCGGTACCACCTTAATTTCTCACTTTTCTTATCCTATAACGGGGATGATGCCGTCATGACCTACATTGAGTACTTAGTGAGGTTCTTACGAGCCTGGTGTTTCATTTCTCAGCCATGCAGTTCAAAAGCTACCTTCAAAGCATTCTTCTTGAAATGATTTCTCAGCCGGTGAATCATTCTCTCTGGCAAGGAACTGCTTCTACTCCTCTTTTTCACAACCTTTTTAACTAGATTTAATATAGAATACAAGAAAAGAAAAGTCAAGAGCCAACTTGAAATGAGATTCCGCCATTCAGTATATTTTTCTATTTTTTTGAGATACTAAAACAAAAAGAAAGGATGGATTTGTTATGAAAAAGGACAATTTTACAGATAACAGGACAGACACTTTTTCTAACTGTCACAGAAACAAAAACCAGACCTCTCAGGTTTCGGAAACCAACTCTGATGAGGATTCCTCTACTTCTAAATATGTGGTACAGAATGATAACCGGGAACGCAGAGATGGTCCCGGAGGAAATTAAAGGACATTTAATCAGGAGGGCACAAACATGGATAACAAAATGAGCACAGAGCTTCCCAAGCTTGCTATGGATGAAATCCCAACTCCCGCTGCTGATGCGGTAAGTATCACCGGTCTTGTCAAAAAAAGTGGCAGAGTATCAGGCTATCAATTATCTGACAATCGGATTGTCAGCCGTGAAGAGGGCGTAGCCCTTGCCAAAAATGGAAAAATCAAAGGTGTTGGAGTTTCCCATAATAAGGATACGGAATATCTTAAATCCATACCGGACGATTCCGAGGATAATAATCTCTCTTCTTTACCTACCGTTAGTGAATTTTCATAATAAAATACCGGAGCCGGACAGCTTCCACACTGCTCTGGGCTCCGGTTTTTATCTTCATGACATCGTTAAAATCACAATGGCCATTACAGCAATGACAGCCCCATTGCCGTAACAATCCCATAATACGAACTCATCAGGATAAGGTATTTCCCCCCAATAAAGCGCATATTTTATACAATTAAAAATTCCCTCTTCTGATTTTGTCAATGTCCATCAAGGTCAAACAGATAATATCTATACCTATTGTAATCTCCTTGTTATTAACTGAAATAAAATTCTTCAAAAATAAGATATCATATTTTTGAAAAAAATGAACCTTATGAGCAGTCATGAAATTATTTATACGAGAAGTTACTGTAGCAGCTCTAAAATCATACCACATAGAAGGAGGATTATAATGAAAATCATCAAAAAATTTGTTGTGGTGCTTGTTACATTTGCCATCATATTGACCGCATGTGTATCTCCATTATCAAAAACAATTGATACCTATGCCGCAACATCCGGAAAAATTAAAAGTGTAAAGGTGACAAATATATCCAAAAAAACTATTAATGTAGGAGTCGGCAAAAAGTTTTCTCTTAAAGTTAAAGTTACTGCATCTGGTAAAATATCAAAGACTGTAAAATATAAGTCAAGCAACTCAAAGGTTGCATACATAAGTAAAAAAGGTGTAATAAAGGGTCTTAAGAAAGGAAAGACAACTATTACTGTTTCATCAAAGGCAAACCCTAAAAAGAAGGCTACCTTCGTAGTGAATGTGGTAAAACAAGCAACTAAGCTTAAACAGGATGGCAAAGCATCAACAAAAATTACTACTAAGAACTATTCATATATTGAAAGAGAGAACTATGTTGTATACATCGACAAAGGCGTTACCGTTTCAGGTGATACTGCAAAGGTAATAGACAAGGTTATGGCTACAATCGAAGCAGAAACCGGGCTTAAATTCTTCCCCAAAAGACCTTTTAACAAAGGATTTACTGATAATAACGTAGACTTCTATTTTGATGGAGCAAGGGGGCTTTTCAGAGGTATCAATGACGACCATAAGAAGTTAGAAATTCTCATTGTAAACGATTCTAAGCTTATGTCAAATGCCGCCATGAATACCATAGTATTCAGTTGCTTAGATTTTAATTTTGCGAAGGAAGGCTTATACCCAATTGCCCATGAACTTACTCATATTATAATGGAGAAGAACATGCCGACTCCTTCACGCACTCTTACAGAAGGTTATGCCGTTTATGAAGGAAAAGTTGTGGCAAGAAAATTATCAAGCCTATATCCAAATGTAGAATGGTGCTATGGCGGATTCCCATATGAAGTAACACCGGCAAATGCTGAAGCGTTATACAAGTCAACATTTTCAGACGCAGATGATCCAACATTTTGCAGTTACCAATATGGTTACTACTTAGCAACCTATGCTCATGAAACCTATGGTAAGTATGCTTACAAGAAACTCTGTATCAAGTCTCGTCCATATGTCACTAATTGGTGGGATACCCTTGGAAGTAAGAATGAAGCTGAAATCTTAAAGAAATTATATGGAAACAACTTCTTCAAAGATTTCGCTACATGGTATAATAAAAATAAAGATAGGTTCGATAATGAATTTTCAAAGTAGACATCATGTCGTTACAGTAAAATATTAGTTGGCAAAGAAATACAGACAGGCAGTCCAATCCCAATTGAACTGCCTGTAACTGTATTATAATCCATTTAAATCTATACCATCCTATCAAATTGTGTCTGTTCCTGCCACAACTGTTCTTCAAAATTTCTCTCTCTTTGAAGCACTTCCTCTTTTTGGGCTTCCGCTTTTTTTCTTCCATTTTTTTCTCTGCGGCTTTCTTTTCTTCCGCCTTTTGCAGACAAAAATAAAGCAGCCTCCGGAACTCTCCACACATGCTTAATTGCTTTTCTCTTATCAATGCCCATTAAGGCAAAGCTCACCAGATTCACAGCTAATAAATATATAATGATGATTCTTATTTCAATTTTGCTCCGATTTCTATTGCTTTGGAATCCGTTCCATGACCAATTTCACAGGTCTTGGCAACCGGAAGCTGCCGTATACTCTCCTGCTCGGATTCATGCAACAAACCGAGAAGCATATCCTCTACTGTCGGCGTCTGGTGTTCCCGTTCCATCTGGATAAAGGTTCCCAAAAGAATGCCAGATACCTGTCTGAATGCATGAAGCTGCTTTAATTGAGCCAGATAAGCGGCATACTGGGCAACACCACCACCCAGTCCCTCCAGCAGCAAAACCTTGCCGGTAAGGTCAGGCCAGTATTCCGTCCCCGCCAGTTTAAGAAAACAACGGATATTTCCTCCCACGACAGTACCCTCCATAGAAGTTCCCTGCAAAAACCGGTATGAAATCCCATATAAAGAATCTTCCATCCCCGCACAGTCTATCTGCTGTTTAAAACGTTTATACTGTACTCCACTTTCATCCCATACAAGATTTTTAACTTGATAAAGAACCCCTCTGTTTCCGGTTTTAGTATAAATTGCATTCAAAATGGTAGTTAAATCACTATATCCCCAGAATGGTTTAGGATTTTGGGCTATCACATCATAATCCAGATATGGCAGAATCATATTCGCCACATCACCACCAGAAATATCAAAAATCGCTGCAATACCTGAGTCCTGATAAAAATCCATCAGTGTCGCTGCCCGCTGCATGACAGTGCCGCTAAATATAGTTCCCTCTTTTATATATAAATAAGGAGAAAGGATTGCTTTTAAACCCAGCCCCTGCAATTTTTCTATCAACTGTTGAATGATTCTCTCCTGTTCTGACTCCTGTCCGTTAGAGCAGCACACAATACCAACTTGATTTCCTTTTTTTAACACAGTCTGTTTCCTCCCGCATCAGTCAAATTATTCCGGATATAGCAAAATAAAACCGCTGAATCCAACGGTCCTCTTATAAAACTTATGAAACTACATGCATATGATTATGTCCCTCCAAATCCTTATGATGGTGGGTATGCGATTCTTCATTTCCTTCGTGAACATGGGTATGGGTATGATAATGGGTATGTTCATGGGTATGCACCAAATCCCCGTGTCTGTGTTCATGGGTATGGGTATGCGCATGCTCATGGGTATGCTGTAACGTAATCGTATCCTTTATCATGAGCACCGTAGCCACCACCATAATTGCCAATGCCACAAAAAATTGAAGTCCCGGCCGTTCTCCCAGCAGCAATACACTGAATGCCACCCCCAAAAACGGGGCAATTGAATAATAAGCACTGGTTTTAGCCGCTCCAAGCTCCTTTTGCGCCATAATATAGAAATCAATGCTCAAACCATAGGCGACAAAGCCCAAAACCAGAACTGCAAAAATCCATTTTATTCCGGGAATCTGCTCCCCGGTCAACAGTGCAATTACCAGACTTCCCAGCCCGGAAAAACATCCTTTAATCATCACAATCTCAATTGAGCTTTTACTGCTCAGCATTTTCGTACAATTGTTTTCAAAGCCCCAGCAGATGCAGGCGCCTAACACAAGTAAGGAGCCTGCATTAAAGGAAAAGCTTCCGGCTCCTTCAAATCCAAGAATGATACTCGCCACCGTCACCAGGATAATTGCCAGACGCAGCCTTTTTGATATCACTTCTTTAAAAATAAAAAATGCAATTAATGTGGTTGCCACAATTTCAAAATTATTAAGCAGGGAGACATTTGCAGAATTGGTTTTCGTAATTCCAAACATCAGCAGGATTGGTGCGATAATATCCAGTACCACCATTGCCACCGTATATGGTAATTCCTTTCTGGTCAGCGGCTCCTTCACCGTCTCTTTTCCCATCATTTTGCAAATAAAGCTATATAATAACAAACCCGCTCCGGCTCCCAGATATAAAAATGCCGCCATCATCGTTGGCTCAATATGTGCCATCAAAACCTTTGACAGTGGTACATTAATTGCGTAAAATGCTGCTGCCAGTATTGCAAACATGGTTGCTTTTCTTCTCATGCTTTCATTCCTCCCTTCAGGACTGCTTTACTAACGTGCAAATTTCCTATGCAGATACAATACACGAAATCACTTTAACGAATTCCGGATATTCTGCTTCACCCGTTCTGACAGCAGAGCGTACTGCTCCAGCTCTTCCTCACTGAAGCCTGCCAGCCTCATCTGCTCCAGACGGTTATTTTCCTCTGCCAAATCCTTCAAAATCGTTTCTGTCATCGGTAAAAGCGCAATCTCCGTTATAGGCTCCAAATCCTTTTCCTCTTTAACCTTCTTATCCTCTTTTCTACGGTTTTCTCCCTTTATCTTTTTATCATTTTTTGTCTTCTTTTCTTTTTCTCTTTTCTCCTCCGGATTTTTCTTTCCCCGCTGCCCTTTTACCTCTATCAGCTTTTTGGCCTCCAGCTTTGAGACTGCTCTGCGCACTTCCCTTTTTGAAACATTTAATACCTCAGACGCCTCCTTTAAATCAAATATTTTATAGGATTGTGAGAGATATAAAATCAGCTTCATTTCCTCCAGGGTCAATTCATTTTTCAGAGCTACAATCTGCAGACGGCGGTCCAGCAGCTTACGCTCCCTGTACAAATCCAACAGCATCCCTTCCCCGTCTAAGGCATCTACGCTCACCTGTATACGTTCACTGCCAAGCTTAAATGTTCCCGGAAGAATCGTTGGCGGAACAATGCCATCCGCCGCCGCATCCACCAAAAAACGATATACATATATGCGGTTTTTTTCGTAATCGTCCTCATCAAAAATATCTTTGCAAAATGCATTATAGCATTGGAATACTGTCCGTTTCATCTGAACCGTTTTGGACATACCCATATTATGACTGACCAGGGAACCCTTCGTCTTCACATAATAGTAAAATGGTACCCTTGACACATATACCTGCTCAATATGGCGGATATATTCCAGATTAAACATAAAATCCTCACACCAGCTGATATCCTTATCCATGCGGAGCTGGTGCTTTTCAATAATTTCCCGTTTATAAAGCTTATTCCACAGCACGCCATAATAAAAATCCGCCGGTTTTTCCAGCATATAAGAGGCAAATTCCACCCTGGAGAGAACTCCCTCTTCCGGTATGTCGCCCTTATGGGATACCCGATCTCCAACCACCCGATAAAAATCTGAAATAACCATGTCACAGTGATGCTCTTCTGCCATTCGCACCATCAGCCCTGTGGCTTCGGAGGTAATCCAGTCGTCACTGTCCAGAAACTGGATATATTCTCCCTGTGCCATTGAAATTCCAATGTTCCGGCTGTCAGATACCCCTGTATTTTTTTTATGGATAACCCGAATCCGGTGCTCTTTTTCCCTGTATTCGTCACAAATTGCACCAGAGGAGTCACTGCTTCCGTCATCTACTAAAATTAATTCAAAATTTGTATATTCCTGTTTCAAAACACTTTCAATACACCGTGGCAGATTTTTTTCCGCATTGTATATTGGTATAATAATACTAACCGTTGGATTCATTACAACTGCTTCTCCCTTTTTATCTTCTTTCATGATTGTAACACATATAAATCTATTTTTACATTACTCTTACTGAAAAAACTTACTTGATAATTTTTTATCATTATGATACAATCCATTTAATGTTTAGAGGGAGTAATCGGTACGCAGATTGCGTATAGTTATATCGACATAATGGAACCCATGCAGCACTTATTTATTTACAATTATTCCTGCAATGCGGCACCCGGTATAACTTTCATCCGGCTATTGATATGAATGATGAGACTCATGGACAGCAGTCAGGCTGTCTATGGGTCTTTTTTTACGGAGCTTTTATTCCTCAACATTTTATTCCCTCTTAAATAATATTTTATAACCACAATAAAAGGAGAAAAAGAGCGTATGGGAATTGCAGAACTTTTCGTACTCGCCATTGGACTTTCAATGGACGCATTTGCAGTATCAATTTGTAAAGGATTATCTCTTGGAAAAATCACCCCAAAACACATGTGCATTGCCGGTATCTGGTTTGGCGGATTTCAGGCATTAATGCCCCTGATTGGATATTTTCTGGGCAGCTTTTTTTCCGATATGATTACACAATGTGACCACTGGATTGCTTTTGCCCTGTTAGTGATTATCGGTGGGAATATGATAAAAGAATCTTTTGAAAAAGAAGAACATCTGGATGCTTCCATGACTGTTAAATCCATGTTTTTACTTGCGATTGCCACCAGTATAGACGCTCTTGCCGTGGGGGTAACCTTTGCATTTTTAAAGGTACAGATTGTACCGGCAGTTTCCTTTATCGGTATTATCACCTTTGTACTGTCTGCAATCGGTGTAAAAATCGGAAGTATTTTTGGTACCAAATACCAATCCAAGGCTGAACTTTGCGGCGGGATTATCTTAATTATAATCGGTACCAAAATTCTGTTAGACGGTGTGGGATTATTGTAAGACTGTAAAACTGCCATCCCTGGATAACACCAACGATGGCAGTCTGCCCTGTTCCTAATATAAAGAACTGATAATTTCAATGCATTTCTCAAATCCTAAAAGACCACTGTCCAGGCAGATATGATAATTGTGTACATCTCCCCACTCCACATCTGTGTGATAATAGTAAAATGCACTGCGCCGCTTATCCTTATCCCTTAACCGCTTCTCCGGCGCCTCATTGCTCTCACCATAGACAGACACAATACGCTCTGCCCTCTTGTCCATATCGGCATAAATAAACACTCTAAGACAGTCCGCTTTATCCTTCAGAATATAATCTGCACACCGCCCTACAATAACACAGGACTCCTTCTCCGCAAGCTTTAAAATAACCTTCCGCTGTACCTGCCATAAATAATCCTCCGCATTCATGTTATTGTAACCATTTCTCCCGGAAAGTCCTCTTGCAATGATACTGCTAAGGGAAGTATTTTCTCCCTTTTCCGCCACAAAATTCTTGTCAAACCCGCTTTCCTCAGCTATCTTCAGCAGCAGGTCATTATCATAGCATGGTATATTTAACCGTTCTGCCGTCATTTTTGCAATGGTTCTCCCGCCGCTTCCAAATTCACGTCCTATCGTAATAATCTTGTTCATAAGCTAACCCTCCAATACATTTATCTTCTTCTTTGATACCCAGATATACATGGCAATTCCACAGATTAACGTGATTGCCTCACCAATCAGGAATGTCCACCATACCATAGATACATTTGATACACCGTCAATAAACTGTACAAAAATCCAGGCAACAGGCAGTATGAACAACACCTGTCTGCCAATGGAAATCACCAGGGATTCAATGCCACATTCCAGCGCCTGGAATACACCCTGTAACGCAATATTTAACCCGGCAAATATGAATGCCAGTGATACAATCCGCATACAGTCGACACATAAATCAAAGGTCGTATCCGACAGTGAGAAAAATCCCGTAAGCGGCTTGGCAAATACCTCTATGATAACAAGTCCGATAATCATAAGAACTGCCGTGTAGGCAAGACCATACCGGATACCTTCCTTTACACGTTTTTTGTCTCGCATACCCTGGTTAAAGGAGACAATTGGTGTAATGGCATCCCGCAATCCCACCGCAGCAAAAATAATTAACTGCTGGATTTTACAGTAAAGTCCATATACCGTTACCACATTTTCTCCAACATCCTTAATCTTACCCAGAATAATATTTAAGCCATAGGTCATAACCGTAAGCAGCGCCTGGGAAATGATAGCCGGAAGACCGATTGCATATATTTCCCTGATGATTGGCCATGATGGTTTCATGTATTTAACGCTTTTGTCAATTTCCGTATTCATCTTCAGATGGAATACCAATACCAGAATTGCGGATACAATCTGGCCTGCAACGGTGGCATATGCCGCACCCTTGACACCCATCTCCGGGAATCCAAGCCAGCCATAAATCAATATCGGGTCAAATATAATATTTACGACAGCACCTGTAATCTGTGCAATGGTTGAATACAGGGAGCGCCCTGTGGCCTGAAGCATCTTCTCAAAAATCGAGAAGAAAATGATTCCCACGGAAATACAGCAGCAAATCTGCAGATAATCAATTGCCATTAAAAGTACTGTTTCGCTGATGGCGCCTCCGGCACTCTGGGAGTTAACATAGACCGGCACCCCGGCAAATCCAAATATAATAAATATAATACAGATTATAATTCCAAGAAATATTGCATTTCCGGCAACCTCGCTTGCTTTTTTCCGGTTTCCCTGTCCTAAGCTCTTTGCCAGAAGCGCATTTGTACCCACTCCGGTTCCGATGGCAACCGCTACCATCAGAAGCTGAACCGGAAATGCCAGACCCAGTGCAGTAAGGGCCTGCTCTCCTGCCTCCTTCATATTCGATAAAAATGCACTGTCCACAATATTATAGACCGCCTGCAGCATCATCGATAATACAATGGGAAGTCCCACCGTCGCCATAAGCTTTGCAACCGGCTCTGTTCCCATCTTATTACTTTTCTCCTGTGCTATTATTTCACTATCCATTTTTTCTCCTTTCCTTTTTAACCCAGATAGACAATTGCGAAACTCCCTGTTTTCAAAAGCAAAGTTGTGCAAAATAAACAACTTCACAAACAGGGTACTTTGGAGCCGTCAGTACTTAGGTGCCGTGTTTTGGCACCTTATGTACTGTTACGAGCGACAAGTAGTGCAATGCCTGTATACTTGGCGAAACGAAGTTGAGCCTAGTAGAAAGGTATGCATAGCTACGTGCCCTGTGTTGAATTGTTTATTTTACACAACGTGCGGTTTCAAAAACAGGGTTTCGCAATTGACTATTAACCAAAATAAAAGCGTGTAGCCAAAGAACTGGATTTACGCCTTTGGCTACACGCTTATAATTATTATATGATTTTTCCCACTGTTGTGCAAAGGCAATTTTCAACAAAAAATGCCACAAAAATGTTTATCATTTCATCAATTTGTTATGGAACTGCATTTTATTGACAAAAAGCGGTAAAAGCCTACCGCTGACATATTACCTTACACTGATTTCCCCTGCCAGCACCCGCTTGTAATCCTCGTAATTCTTTTCCAGTAATACCGGGGTATCCAGATTATAAGGACATTTACTCTTACATTTGTTACAGTGCAGGCAATCTTCAATCTTTTTCATCATAGCCTGCCCTGCAGCAGATAACTGTGTCTCGGAGGGAGACCGTCTCAAAAGAAGCGACATCCGGGCGCAGGTATTAATTTCAATTCCCACCGGACACGGCATACAATATCCACAGCCCCGGCAAAACTCTCCTGCCAGCTCTGCTCTGTCCCGTTCCATCAATGCCCGGAGCTCCTCCGTCATAACCGGAGGATTCTCAATATAAGAAATGAACTCCTCCAGCTCACTTTCCCGCTGCACACCCCAGATTGGAAGCACATTATCATACTGCGCCTGGAATGCATACGCGGTAGCAGAATTGGTAATCAGTCCACCTGACAATGCTTTCATTGCAATAAAGCCCATATCTGCATTCTTACATTTCTCCACAAGCGCCAGCTCTTTTTCTCCCGTCAGATAACAAAACGGAAATTGTAACGTCTCATAAAGACCTGATTCCACCGCCTCCCGGGCAACCGATAACCGATGGTTTGTAATTCCGATATGCCGTACCTTTCCCTGTTCCTTTGCCTCTGCCATTGCCTCATAGAGCCCACTTCCATCCCCTGGCACCGGACAAAAGGCAGGATTATGAAACTGATAAATATCAATATAATCCGTTCTCAGATTATGCAGGGAGGTGTGTAAATCCTCCCAGAATTCTTCCGGTGTCTTTGCTCCTGTTTTGGTCGCTATATACACCTTTTCCCTCATGCCTTCAAAGGCTTCTCCAAGCTTTATCTCACTATCCGTATACCATCTTGCGGTATCAAAGAATGTAATTCCCGCCTCATATGCCTTTCTCACCAATTTCACAGCAGCTTCTTTTCCGATGCGCTGGATGGGAAGTGCACCAAAACCATTCTTATTTACTGTAATTCCGGTTCTCCCTAAGGTAACGATATCCTTTCCTCTATATACCATACGTATGTGCCTATCCCCTTTTATACTTGTTCCTATCCTCCTCCGTAATTTCACGGATTACCCTGCAGGGATTACCCGCTGCTATAACACCGGAAGGGATATCCTTTGTTACAACACTTCCACTGCCAATTACGGTATTATCTCCAATGGTAACGCCGGGAAGAACCACCACATTACCGCCTATCCACACATTATTTCCCACCGAAATCGGCCATGCAATTTCCAGACCCTGGTTGCGCTGCTCCACATCAAGAGCATGTCCTGCTGTATAAAATCCACAGTTTGGCGCAATGAAACAATTATCTCCAAAGGTTACCTTTGCGCCGTCCAGAATAACCAGGTTATGATTAGAATAAAAGTTCTCGCCAATTTCAATATTGTATCCGTAATCACACCAAAAGGTTGGCTCCACCCAGAAGGTCTCGCCTGTTTTTCCGATAATTTTCTTCAGAAGCTCCCTGCGCTCCTCTGACTGGGAAGGCTTTAAGGAATTATATTCGGCGCATAAATCCTTGCAGATAAGCCTTTCCTTCGCCATTTCCTCATTATAATTTGCATCATACAACATGCCGGCCTTTGCCTTTTCTTTTTCCGTCATACTATAAGCCTCCTTTTCCTGTCACATGCAATCCACTCGTCCAAAGTAAGCGGTTCATAGTCGGAGTACATACAAAAGCAGTTAATCATGTTACAGGGAATACGTATTTCTTCCTCATTAAAATTCTGCCGGACAGTATTTCTCATAATCTCCTGAAACTGCTCAATCAGTCTTTGGTCATAGGTGTCATGAACATGTCCATATAACATATAGCTTCTGGAATTTCCTTCCTTATCCATACGATATTGTCCATTATAACACATCATAGGGTAATGGGACAATACAACCTTCCGGTTGTCATCACGCATTTCCATATAGGATTTCACCCACACAAAACGATTCCTGTTAAATTTTTTATCACTTAAAAACCGGTCATGATTTCCGGAAATCATATACAGCTGCCCATTCAGCTGTTCTAACAGTCCATTGGTCTGCTCTCCTGTTCCCCAGGACAAATCCCCCAAAATTACCACCTCATCATTTGGTCTTACCTTTCCATTCCATTTTTCTATCATATATTGATTCATGGCTTCCACGCTTTCAAAACCCCGCTTATCCATCCGCCAGTTCAATGCTTCATGAAAAAAATGACAATCTGAAATATAATATCGCATTACTCCGCCTCCTCATTAGTGACATATTTTATATACCCTGCTACTACAATAACAGATATTTGTAATAAAATCCATCCTATATTGAAGCCTTGCCCAGATTTCCGAATTCCTGTATAACTGTATATACTGATAAAATACGCAGACAAATTATTAATTATACTGTTACATAAGCCAAAATCCGTCATATATATATGAGGTGATTACGATGACGTTTGAACAAATATGCGAAGAAAATTATTCCCGGATTTTCAAGTACATTTACGCTGTAACCTGTGACAGAGAATGTGCTGAAAACCTGACCCAGGAGGTTTTTTATATCGCACTGAAAAAAGGAGATTCCTTCCTGTCACGGGATACACCGGAAGCGTTTCTCTACAAAACTGCAAAAAATTTAACAATGGAGCATTTCCGGAAATCCAAAAAATACAGGACGGAGGAATTGGATGATAATCTTGTCCTCTGGGACAATGATATTTTTGATATCCTCTGCAAAAAATATGATGACACCATCGACCTTGCGCTATACCGGAAAAAAATACTGGATATGCTGTCAGAGGAGGATAGACAGCTATATCATGCCTATTATACAAAAGGTCTTTCCATGCGGGAGATTGCGGGGAAGCTTAAACTTAAGGAGGCAGCTGTCCGTATGCGGTATGTCCGTTTGAGAAAACGAATACGACAGCTTGTCAAAGAATTAAAGCTTTCCGAATTTTAGTGGTTACATTTTATATTTTTTAACATATACAAGTATCCGGATAAAAAGTGAAGAGGAGGAAAAAATTATGGTCTCAGCTGATTCAACAACGAAAAGAACCTTAATCAAGCAAATAAACACCACTATTAAAAATGGAGATTACAAGGAGGCAGATTCCCTGGTAGATGAACTATGTGAATCCCAGGGCATGAAGCTGGAATATGGAATGCCTGCTTCCTTTGTGTCGGATTTAAAAGAAAGAGAGAAAAAAGCTATGAAAATTAAAAAACATCTGGCAAAGGCAGCTGCCATTATGCTTATCGTAAGTATTTCAGGAGGAACTGCTTACGCTGCTGTATCTTATTTTAAAAATACACAACATTTTGACCATGGTCTGGCAACCTCCGGCACAGCCTCAGAAGAGGATGCCGCCAGTCAGTTTTCCGATGTACGGTTACCGGATAAGGATGCCGAGGTCGAAGTCTTATCCACAGAAACCGGAAGTGAAAAAACTGCATGGCTTTCAAGGGAAACCCGCCGGGAGACAAATTACGGTTACGCCTCTGATGATGGCATAAACTGGAAAAAGGATACGCCAGATATACAAATTGTCACCGAGTACCAGTATTCCGATTACGCCTCCGCAAAGGAAGAGCATGGTCTGCCGGAGCTGTTTTCCAAGACCTACGACTTAATCGGAAATGTTACTCTGGAAGAGTACCGCCATGAGTCTGAGGAACAGGCCTTCAGCAAAAACCTGCAGGCGGATTATAAATATAAAAACGGAAGCTTCACCATTGATATGGGAAAAGACTGCCAATGGAACGGAGAGGATTCAGAAATTGCAGTCATTACCAGTACAGAACCGGTAAAAAACCAGAGAGAATACACCGCTTCTAACGGTTACTGCTTCAAGCTGAGCGATGACACGGAATTTGGCACGGTCCGCACCACTACCCTGGTTTCCTACAAGGAATACCACATCACTCTTTCCTTCTTTGATTTATCGGACGAAGAAATACATGAAATTCTGGATTCAATTGTTTTAGAATAATCCATGTAAAAAGGGAACGGTATGATATCCATATCTGATTCAAATACCGTTCCCCTTTTTCTTTAATCCTGAGCTACAACTTCCTTGTAAAACTCTGCATAATCGCTTCTCTTATCCTTGGTAAAGGCAATTGCCGTTCTCGGATGCTGGTTCAAAAGCCCCGTCATCAGGTACTGCAAATCATATCCCCAGACAACACCCTCCTGCTTCAGCTTCATCATATGCTTCTCGATAAACTGGATAGCCGGATATACATTGTATTTCGGATTGCGCAGGAAGCCTAACAGAAGCTCCATTGCACAGTTTCCAGCACCACGCCCCATGGCAGAATAGGTTCCGTCCAGCCAGTCCACGCCATCTCCAACCGCTTCAATGGTATTGGCAAATGCCAGCTGCTGGTTGTTATGGGCATGTATTCCAACCTTCTTGCCATACTTTTCCGCGAACTCCAGATAAATGTCTGCCAGTCTTGCCAGCTGCTCCGGATAAAGAGCACCGAAGCTGTCCACTATATAAAATACACTCACCGGTGACTGTCCCAAAAGGTCTAACGCCACCCGCAAATCTCCCTCCTGTGCGTTAGAGATTGCCATAATATTACAGGTTACCTCATAACCTTTTTTAGCGGCATCCTCAATCATATCAATGGCTGCCGGAATCGTATTTAAATAAGTGGCAACACGAATCAAATCAATTGGGCTCTCTGCCTTTGGCTTGATATCCTGCTTGTAATCACAGCGTCCCACATCTGCCATAACCGCCAGCTTCAAAGCAGAATCATTGTCTCCCAGCACTGCCCGGATTGCATCATCATCGCAGAACTTCCACTTACCAAACTTACTCTCGTCAAACATTGTCTTATCTGCCTTGTAGCCCAGCTCCATATAGTCCACTCCAGCCTTTATGTTAGCCTGGTATAAATCCTTTACAAACTCATCGGTAAAGTAAAAATCGTTAACCAATCCTCCATCCCGTAATGTCGCGTCCACCACCTTGACATCCGGACGGTAGCCCATTAAATGTGATATCTCTTTCATCTTAAAATTACTCCTTTGAATAGAATTACACGGAAATCCTTTTACAGATTTTCCATCGCTTTTACACTTTAACACATAAAAGCGTTAAACTGATATGCATACTATACCACAAAACAGACAATAATACAATAATTTTTCCTGTTATCCAAATAGCAGACAAAGGATTCCCACCAGTATAAACAGAACTCCTGCCACAGATATCATTTTGCCCACTCCCTGTAAAAGCTTAAGAAATCCATCATCCTCTTCCTGCTGGTAATTCGGTGGGAGACTGTTTGCAACATTTCTGCCAACAATCAAAAGCGTCACTCCCACCACTATCATGATTATACCTAAAACACCCATACATACATCCTTTTACTCTGCTGTCTGATACAGGTATGGCAATGGGTCCACTGCCTCCCCGTTAATACGGATTTCAAAATGAAGATGCGGTCCGGTACTCCGACCTGTATTACCGGACAAGGCAATCTGCTCCCCCTGGTCTACATACTGTCCTACACTTACCGTAACTTCACTCAAGTGTCCATACCGGGTAGCAACGCCATCACCATGGTCTATAATAACACAGTTACCATATCCACCAACCCAGCCGGCAGTTATAACCTGCCCTCCCCGGGAGGCTCTCACTGTTGTTCCAATCGGCACACCTACATCTGTTCCGGCATGGAGACGTCCCCAGCGGTATCCGAAATTCGAGGTTACATTCCAGTTGGTAACAGGAAACATATAGGTTGGCTTTGACTTCGTTCCCCGCTTCACTATCTGTGCCACAGCCGCCACCTGGACATTCTCCTCTAACTGCTCCCTGTCGGTCTCCGTGTCTCCCTTATATGTAACCAAATCCGTAACAATATGCTTTCCCGGTACTCCTTCCTGTACCACCTCGGTCTCTCCTATATACATGCTGTTATCATCCTCATAGACGACCTCAGCGTTATATTCCTCTTCATATGTCTCCTGCTTCTCTACCAGAATCTGCACCGCCGCTTTTGGAACTGTTACATTTAATCGGTCATCATAATAGATATCATCATCTGACTCAATATCCGGATTTAACTCCTTAATCTCGTCAATGGACATATTATTCTTCTCAGCAATGATGGAGAGACAATCTCCCGGCTCCACAACGTAAATACTCTCCTCATCATTTTCTGCCGTAATCTCATTAAAAGCAGTATCCCTGTCCTTAATCTGGTCCTTGCCCACATAGGTTTCCATAACCTGAATCGTCTCAGAAAAGCCTACATATTTGATTCCGTCATCTGCAGCCTGGGCAGACACATCCTCTGTCTTCTGTTCTGTAGTCTGCTCCTCCTGGGTAGTCTCTGTCTGCTGCTCTGTAGTCTGTTCTCCTTCGGCAGTCTCTGCCTGTTGCTCTGTACTCTGTTCGTTTTCACCGGAAGCATCTGTTCCCTCTGCTCCTGTCAGCAGAACCTTCTGTTTCTCCGGAATGGAAATGATTCCTCCCTCATCAAGAGCTGCGGAGGTTTGTTCTTCAGTCTGCTCTGCATTTCCAGCCTCTGTGGTCTTTGTATCCTCTCCGCTTTTCGATGCTTTTTCGGCTTTCTCCTCCACCTTTACCTCGTACATCGTAACATTATGACTGGCGGGCGGCTTCAAGCCTACCTGAAAGGAATCCTCTACATCATATTCCCCCTGTGCCTGCTCTAAAATGGAAACCAAAGCTTCCATGCTTTCCAGGGTCACCGTATAATCATCAATCCGCATGGTATAGGCCAGCTCCTTTTCAGACTGTCCATACTTGCTAAAGCTGTCTAAAATAGCATCGGAAAGCTTATCATTCTTAAGTACCCGCATTCCCTTTATGGATTCCGCATCCTTTTCCTTATCCACCTCAGCGCAGGAAATATTCACATCCAATATCCTGATGCCCTTTGCGTTATAGGCAAGGCGGGCTGTCTTATAAGCCTCATAAGCCTCCTCCTCGCTCTTAGCCAGAGCCACAATATCTCCATTAATCATAACCTTTACCTTTGGACCAAAGGAAATGCTGCTAATGGCAGAAAAAACCGGATTCTCCTTAAGGGACTCCCTGGAATCTGTGATTCCAAGCCTAGTGCCAGCTGCCGGTGCAATCAGAACAACCGCCGCAACACCCAGCAGCGCCGCTTTAAACCATCCCAGCTGCATACGGGTCTTAAAATCAAATTTCTTCAATCTTATTCCTCTTTTCTTTGCTCAATTTATCTATCTGATTATGCATTTCTCTTCTTGGTGGAAGCCTGTTTTCTAACGGAATAGCCAAAGGTTCCCAGCTTCTCCCCAAGTGTATAATACTCGCCATGGGAGTATGCCAGCAGATTAGCGTCATTTAAATGAAATCCGCCTTTTTCATCCATATATTCATCCGAAACCTGAACATTTACCACCTCTGCCAAAAACATGTCGTGGCTTCCAAGCTCCAACACATTGACAACCCTGCATTCAAGGTTAACCGGGCTCTCCATGATAATCGGCGCATTTATCTTCTCCGCCTCACCCTTCGTAAGTCCTGCCGCTGCAAATTTGTCTTCCTCTCTTCCGCTTTTCACCCCACAGTAATCTGTGGCACGCACCAGCTCCTTCGTGGTCAGATTCACAACAAATTCTCCGCTCTCCTTTATCATCGGGTAAGAATGTCTCTCCTTACGCACAGAAATGGACAGCATTGCCGGGTCAGAACAAATGGTTCCTGCCCACGCAACCGTCAATACATTATCGTTCCCTTTTTTATCTCTACAGCTGACCAGCACCGCCGGCACCGGGTACAGCATATTTCCCGGTTTCCATGATTGTTTTGCCATTTTTCTCTCTCCTTTTTATTCCATATGTGCATAGGTAATTGCGAAACCCCCTATCTTCAAACGTAAAGTTGTACAAAATAAACAACTTCACAAACAGGGTCCTTTGGAGCCGTCAGTACTTAGGTGCCGTATTTTGGCACCTTATGTACTGTTACGAGCGACAAGTAGTGCAAGCGTACCCTGTGGTGAATTGTTTATTTTACACAACGTACGGTTTCAAAAACGAGTTTCGCAATCACCTACCATATGTGCACCCGCACTTATGCGTTCATTATATACCAAGTATTTCTTCCATGCAATAAAAGTTCACCGCATTATTTTCTAATATAAATATTAAAAATCTGTTAAAAATTACAATTATTTTTAAAAATAACTTGCATATTCTAATAACAAGTAGTAATATACAGTCAACAAGACATAGTTTTCAATACTATATCATAAATTTTTTATAACTTTATTTATAGCAAATTTTTAAGGATTTATTTTAGAAAGGTTGTGATTATATGCATACATCATCATTAATAAAGGTTAAGGACCCCGGAAGTGCATTGACACATTTTATCGGAATGGTGGTTGCCGCACTGGCTGCAACACCTCTGCTTATAAAGGCATCCCACGGGGATAACAGCTCTTATCTGGGTGCATTTGTTGTATTCATTGTCAGTATGATTTGCCTATATGGAGCCAGTACCATTTACCATACCTTTGACATTTCAGAGAAAGTAAACACACTGCTCCGCAAGATTGACCACTCCATGATTTTCGTCATGATTGCCGGTTCTTATACTCCTATCTGCCTGATTGTTTTACCAAAGCGAATTGGTCTTCCTCTGCTGGCAACGGTCTGGGCGATTACTATAATCGGCTCTATTTTCAAAATATGCTGGATTAACTGTCCGCACTGGCTGTCCTCCGCTATGTATATCGGGATGGGCTGGCTCGTTGTATTTGCATTTTCTCCAATTATGAAGGAGTTATCAACCTCCGCCTTTATGTGGCTTTTAGTAGGCGGCATCATTTACACGGTGGGAGGTATCATTTACGCATTAAAGCTGCCTCTTTTAAAGAAATTTCATTGGAAGAATTTTGGTAATCACGAGCTGTTTCACTGCTTCGTCATGTTAGGAAGTATATGTCATTTTGTTCTGGTATATCACTATCTGGCTTAATTGAGAAAAAAAGGATGCTCCATGGTATAGCAATTTCCATGGAGTATTTTTTTGTAAAAATGAGATGGTCATAATTAAATATATTTTTTATTGCAAACTTTTATTATTTAGATTATTCTTTAAAAAATGCTGGCAAAAAGAAAGCAGGTGTTTATATGACAGTAAAAGAATCCGGTATTGCAGAAATCTATACCAAAAACACAGACACTTTCAGCGTGGTCAGGGTATTCTGCCAGAATAATGAATGTGTCGTTTTTTAAGACATTGATACGCAGGGGAAAATAACAGGCTATTATGTGATGAAAAAGGAAATCATATCCCGGCTGGAATATGATACGGAATATCTTAACAAAATCAGTAAATATATGGAATATAGCGCAAATCATCCCTACTCCGAATGGTTTTCTCTAAAGCCTGTTGCCTTAAACACAGAAAAGTCTTTAATTTTGCAGGTGCTTCAATATGCACTGGACAACGATATAGTAATTACAATCGAGATGGACAACGAGGAACCGGAAAGCGGCTATGTAAAGGAGATTGAAAACGGTATGCTTACCTTTGCATGTCTGGATATCTCTAACGCCCAGTCCATGGAAAATATCACAGTTGCAATTCATGATATTGATTTAATTGAATTTGAAAGCATTGATAATGTATTGTTACAATATGCAAATGCAGCTTTAAATATTTCTTCATAACGAAACATTATTCTGTTTATCCATGCTAAAATTAAAAACAGGCATTAGTAAAATAAGTGATTGCTTATCTGTTTATCAACACAATGGAGGCTTAACATGGATACATTTACAGAGACATTTTATAAAATCGCAGAACAAGTAAAAAGAGAGTCGGACACCGGCACATCAGAACCCTTATTGGAATCCCTTTTTAATCTGCGAATCTCTACCGCTCTGGAAAATACTATTAAAAGCGATATACAATACCAGCAAACCACCAGGGAAATTCAAAGAAAAATAGAGACGCTTTCTGCCATGGGCTTAAGCCGTGAACAATGGCTGGCTATGGATGACGCATTATCTGCATGCAATAAAAGAGGTGACGATTACGGCAGGGCAGCCTATAAACAGGGATTTATGGATGCCATTAACCTGCTTATTGAAATTTTATCGCAAACAACCATCATAGCGCCTAATTAAAACGACGGAATGCCGTTGATTTTTAAGAGGTATTCATCATATAATTTTATTAGTTTCGTTTATTCTTTTAACAACAAATAAGGAGGCTTATTTATGGCACTTTAAAATAAATTAGGACTTACAAATTCTGCCGACCTTGCCCGCGAACAAGAACGCATAAGCAAGAAAAAAGCTACAGAGCTTTTTGAAAACGGTATGCTTGATACATTGGAAGCAGGGAAGTTTTCTTCACTCAAAGCAATCCACAAATATCTTTTTGAGAATATTTATGATTTTGCAGGAAATATTCGTAAAGTAAATATTGCAAAAGGAAATTTCCGCTTTGCACCAATCATATATCTGGAAGCGGCACTTAAAAATATTGATAAAATGCCGCAATCCAATTTTGATGAAATTATCGAAAAGTATGTAGAAATGAATATTGCGCATCCGTTCCGGGAGGGCAATGGGCGAAGCACCCGTATATGGCTTGACCTTATGCTCAAAACAGAAATCGGCAAGGTGGTAGATTGGAGCAAGGTAGATAAAGACGACTATCTGCTTGCAATGGAACGGAGCCCTGTTAAAGATATTGAATTAAAATACATCCTGAAGAATGCCTTAACTGATGAAATGAATAGCCGCGAAATTTATATGAAAGGCATCGACCATAGCTACTATTATGAGGGCTACACTACCTATAAAGCAGAAGAGTTATAAAACTTTATACCCTTTTATTTATACATGTTTGTTGACAAATATTTAAATGCATTATCTGCTAAAATTACCACAATATTCTTTCCGGCTGCCTCCGGTCTCTTTGCTATCTGTGTTGCTACCCAGAGCGCCGCACCTGCGGACTGTCCTACAAAAAAGCCTTCGCTGCCCACAAGCTTCCTGCCCGCTTCGTATGCATCCTCCGCAATCACATCAAAGCATTCGTCATAGACGGCATTAAACTGATGGAATAATGCCGGAACCTTATCCTCCGGGACTCCGTCAAATTTCAGCACTCCGTCAATTGTATTCCGCTCCGGAAATGCCGGGTCCTTTAGTGACTGCTTCGCCGGCTGTGCTCCGATAATCTTTACATCCGGATTCTTTGTTCTCAGATATGCGGACAATCCGGATAACGTACCGCCTGTTCCTACCAGCTGGACAACATAATCGACCCTTCCGTTGGTATCTTCCCAAATCTCAGGACCGGTTCCAATAATATGCGCCCTTGCATTTGCCGGATTTGAGCACTGGTTAATATAAAACCACCCCTTTGATTTGGCAAAGCTGCCCATTACATCCTCCAGGCCCTCCAGTGAAAGCCCTGTTTTTAACATTTCCACAAATCCCGGAACATCTGTCACCTGTAAAAGCTCAGCGCCTAATGCCTTTAAAATCTGTGAGCGTTCAATGGAAACTCCCGGCTGTATTACCGCTACATAATGATAGCCTTTTGCATTTGCAAATGTGGCTGTACCAATGCCTGTATTTCCGCTTGTGTAATCTACAATCGTCATTCCCGGCTTGAGTTTTCCCTCATACTCTGCCTCCAAAATCATATTGAGAGCAGCCCTGTCCTTTACACTTCCTGAAGGATTAAAATATTCAAATTTTCCTAAAATATGTCCACTGATGCCTTCTGCCTCTTCATATCGATGTAACCTTACCAGCGGTGTTTTCCCAACCAATTCCGTTATTGAATCATATATTTTTCCCATGATGCTTCATCCTCTCTTACTGATAATTGTATTCCACAATTTGTATATAATCTTCATTCTTTAATACGCCTGCTAAGGTCAACAAGCTCCACGCATTGCCTGCGGTACCGATATACAGCCCCGAATAGCTGTGAACATCCTGTGGGATGGTTCTCCACCAGTTTCCCAGCCATTTCCTGGAATTTCCCGCCTTATAGATATCATTTGGACTGTCGTCTACATGGGACTGCCCTATAACGGTTCTGGCAGTACGCTTTGCATAATTTAAAAATTCTTCCTCTCCTGTCAGCTTATATACGGATATAAAGTGCTCCAGCAAGCCCGGCGTACCGCAGCACAATGCCTGGCTTCTCCAGTATCCCCGTGAATAATTTTCCGGGGCGCCTGCTTCAATAATGCCTCTTGAAAGTCTTTTTACCCAATCCAGATAATCCTTTTCCTTTGTAATGGTATATAAGGCTTCAAACAACAATGCTGTGCCAGCCGGTCCGTGGCACGTACTGAGATAATAAAACTCTGTGGAAGGTCCCCGTTCCAGACTATCCAGATACGGAACAAGTACAGCCTTATCATCACCTACGGCAATACCCTGAATATATGCCGCCGCATCCCTTGCCGCCTGCAAAAATACTTCGTCCCCTGTGGCTCTGTAAAGGATTGTAAAAATCCAGCCTACACCTGAGGTACCATGGGCAAGATTTACCCAGAACACATCCGCAGGGAAATCAATAATTGTCAAATCCACAACATTCCAGTATCTTCCACCATTGGGAGCAGCTTTGCCCTTGGAAACAATGTAATTTCCCAAATCCCTTGCCGCATTTAAGTATTTGTCATCCTTTGTTATCTCCCATGTGGAGACAAGATAGGTGACAAATCCCCCATCTCCGCATAAATCGTTCTGTTCGCTCCAATAAATCCCCTCCGGAGCTTTTTTTGCCGCCGCCAGCAAATCATCCGCCGCCTTTACCACATAATCCTTATAGGCTTCCTCTCCCGTAACCTCATAGAGCTTCAGCACAAGATAGGCGCTTCCCGTAGGACCGTTATAGTAACCGGTAATCCACCCCGGCATATTTTTTACATGAACCAGCTTATCCTCCGTACCCTTTGCGTGATTCAAAGCATTTTCATAAAATGCGCTTCCTTCATCTGTCGCTATAATATCAGCTGCCGCAGCCTTTGCTTCAAGCAGGTATTCCTCCTTCCCCGTAACCTGATACAGACGCAGATAGAATAAACCAACACCCGCCGAACCGCCATATAACGCTTTTTCCGTCAGCATCGGATAATCGGAGAAATCCTCCGCCGAATCCGGACTTTGATTCCACCTCTTTCCAAAAGGCGTTACTTTCTCTGTGGTCTTAATCCATTTTGCTGTCTCCTCTGCAATAGAAATATAATCCTCTGCCTGGTACACCTTAAATAAATAATTTCCTGCCATATCAATTACCCACTTTCCTATCGATTTAGTATGTTTTATTTGTATAAAATGTTACCACATATTTCCATTGCTGTATAATTCTGCTTTTCTATGTCCGGTTATAGAAAAAAGCTATACCCTGTTTGTCATTTTCATACAAAAGGGGTATAACTTTATTCCTTTTTCCATATCATCAGCGGAATCAGCACTACTACTCCTGTCAGCACAATGGTTCCACCAGGCTTCAGATTAAAATAATAGGATAAAAATAATCCCACAACTGTGAACAACAATGCAAACAACACAGAGAATATAACGGTTTTCTTATAGCTGTTCGCCAGCTGCATGGCACAGGCAACCGGAATTACCATCAGGGAGGACACAATCAGCGCTCCCACACTTCTTGCCGCCACAGATACAGTAATCGCTGTTAACAGTGTAATGACAAAATTGATTTTCTTTACCGGAATACCTGCTAAAACAGCTCCCTGCTCGTCAAAAGCAATAAACATCAATTCCTTATATAACAGTAAAAACGTGACTACAACAATGACGGTGACAATAACCACCAGCGCCACCTCCATATCCGTAATCGCCACAATGCTTCCAAAGAGAAAGGAATTAAATGCAGCCCCATCCTCAACAAAACCGGATAATACACTGGCAAGACCGATTCCAACCGACATAATAATGGAAATAGAAATCTCCGCATATCTGGGAAGCCGCCGCCGGATTGCCTCAATACTGAATGCCGCTATCACACATACCAGTACAGCCCCAACAATGGGATTGATGCCCAGAACCAGCCCTAATGCCACACCGGCAAGAGAGGTATGGGATAGGGCGTCACCTATCATGGAAAGCCGCTTTAATACCACAATTACACCGATTAACGGAATAATAACTGCCAGAAGAATGCCCACCAGAAATGCCTTCTGCATAAATTCATATTGAAATATATCTAACATGATGCATCCTCCTTTTTCGCCAGTGAATCTCTTTTGCCCTTGAAGGAGGCATCATACGGCTCCTCTTTCTCCGACACCTGGGCATTTTTTCCCGGATAGGTCTTCCTCCCTGCCTTGTAACGGCTGCTGTATTTTTTAGGCTTGGACATAATCATTTTCTCCTTCATCACCTCATCACAGAGGATAGAGGATTTGTCCAGATGCACATTTCCATTATTTACATGATAGAAACGGTTAGTATAGCGTGCCACCTGCTCCATGTTATGGGTAACCATAACAATTGTCATGCCATATTCCTTATTCAGCTTATCCAGCAGCTGGTAGAGCATTTCTCCAGCCTCCTTGTCAATTCCGGTTAAGGGCTCGTCCAGCACCAGAAGCTTTGGGTTCTGAATCAACGCCCTGGCAATTAAAACTCTCTGCTGCTGTCCTCCGGAAAGCTCGGACAGCATGCGTCTGCGGTAATCCTCCATACCTACAAGCCGTAAGGTCTCTGACACCTTCTGCCGGTGTTCTTTTTTCGGGAAATGGAACATTCCTATCTCTGAATGCAGCCCTGTCATCACGATTTCTTCCACATTCGCCGGAAAATTATTTACAGCGTGAAAGCCCACCTGGGGAACATAGCCAACGGAGTCTGTGGCTACCACAACCTCTCCTTTAGTGGGTGACAGCTGTCCTAAAATAAGCTTCATCAGCGTGCTCTTCCCTGCTCCGTTGGCACCGATAATTCCTACATATTCCTGTTCTTCTATTGTAAAATTCACATCTGTTAAAACATCATCTTTTCCATAGGCAAAGCTCATGTCCTTAACCGTTATCATCGGATTACCCATATCCATACACCCTTACACTACATATTCTTTCTGACTGCACCGGCAAGCTCTGCCAGCTCCTCCATATCAGCCTGTCCCGGCTGCCAGCCCACATTTACCGTATCCCCTGTATATCTTGGAATTAAATGCAGATGAAAATGAAATACCGTCTGTCCCGCAATCTCGCCATTGTTCTGCACAATATTCATTCCCTCACAGTTCAATTCCTTCTTAAGGCTTCCAGCCACCACCGTTGCCAGAGAAAACAGTCTTCCTGCCGTTTCCTTATCAATGTCAAAAATATTGCTGTAATGCTCCTTTGGAACAATCAGGCAATGTCCCTTGCTTGCCGGATTAATATCAAAAAACACCCGAAATTCCTCATTCTCATAAATTGTTGTTGATGGAATTTCACCATTTGCAATCTTACAAAAAATACAATCCTCTTTTTTCATGGCATAATCCTCCATTCTGATATCATCAAAAAGTCTTCTCTTTTTCCGGTAAATGTGATATGATATAAATGTTCTGCAAAAACAGAACATCTTCGGGATGTGGCTCAGTTTGGCTAGAGCGTTCGGCTGGGGGCCGAGAGGCCGCAGGTTCAAATCCTGTCATCCCGATGTAACACATCTTAATCTGTTACCCTTCCTTATTCTACCACAATCCTTTCCCAAATACCAGCATGCGGATGGTTTTTGCGGTCAGAAGCGTAACAGGGAACAGGAAAACGATGCAAGAGAAAATAGCTCTCTTGCATCGTTTTCCTGTTCCCTGTTAAAGATATAGGATACCTTCCCTCCGGTCCCGAACATGGCACAGCCATCCTGTCACCAAAGTAGCGCCTTCAGACTCCCTATACGGTATATTCTGTACCGCCCATACTGCTCTCCACCAGTCCACCGGCTCCATAGGTCAGGCCTGCATATACCTTTTCACTGCCTGCCATAACCGGGCCTGCGGTATCTGTTTTGGCAATCGCCTCAAAGCTTTGACGATATTTTTCCAATATATCCCTGCACCGTTTTATATCCAGCGGAACCCTCTTAAGCTTTGCATGAATCAGCTGCTTATTAATGAAGGCAAAAACGGAATACACATCCACTGCCACCGCATTATCCATATTCAGCACCGTCATCAGCTCCACCTGCACTCCCTGTGCCCTGGAAACACACTGAATAAATTCTTCCATATTCCCGGCTTCATATGCTTCTAACGCTTCATCCATCCACTGGATTTCCATTTCCAGCATTATTACCGTAAGCTCACCGGTACTTGCCTGCGTAATCCGCATTTTATATATATTCATCTGCTCATCTGTCATATGCTTCCTCCCGGATTTCTAATCTTCCCCTATCTCTGGAATAACTGTAACAATCCCTCTGGCCGTGCGTTAGACTTAACAAGCATCTGTAATGCACTCTGGCTTAACACATTCTGCTGTGTATATTCTGTAATTTCCTCTGCCATATCCGTATCACGGATTCTGGATACTGCACTGGTGAGATTCTCATCTGCACTCTCCAAATTAGTGACTGTATGGTCCAAACGGTTCTGGTATGCACCTAACGCAGAGCGGATACTTGATATCTTTGCCACTGCCGCATCAATCCTTTCAATTGCGTCAGAGGCATAGGCATTGGTGTATACATTAATCTTATCAATCTCCAGAGATTCCGCAGTGGTCTTATTAATATTAATATTCAGGGTCTGACCCTCATTATTGCCAATCTGCAATACCATAGGACCTGCGGATAACACGGTAACATTCGTCTCATATGGAGCTGCATTCGGGTCTGTATCAAACACCATCTTAAAACCGTTCTTATCCGTTACAGTAATACGGTTACCCTGTGTATCTATGGTAGCGGTTTCCTCAAATCCAATCCGGGTGCCCGTAGCGTCAACCGGAAATGCTGCCTTGGCATTGGTGCCATATGTAGTAGTACCGGTTGCACCGAATAAAGCCGCCAGCTCCTCATTTGCACTCTTAACTGTAATGGACTGCTTACTGCCATACTCCTGTGTGGTAAGCCTGCCCGTCTGTACGTCAAAATCAATTCCTATCTTATCAACGGTATCCCGGATTTTCTCCTTTACCTCTGCTGCACTCATTCCTGCCTTAATTTCAATCTCAAGACCGTTAACCAGCAGTGTACCCTCCTGTGCCGGTGTAATAACCGTTCCATCTGCCATTACATTAATCTGGGATATCGCCTGTGTACCTACACTTGCAACATACAAGCCATATTCACCTGGTTCAATGTCTCCACCGATTTCTACAATTTTCATGGCATCATTGTCTGTATAGCCCTTTTTGTTCAATTCCCCATTTAAGAGCTTACGCCCATTGAAATCTGTGGTATTGGAAATTCTGTCAATCTCTTCCTCAAGCTGGTCAATCTCATCCTGCATGGCATCCTTATCTTCCTCTGCATAGGTCTCATTGGCGCCCCGCACTGCCAGCTCACGGATTCTTGCCAGAATGGAATGAATCTCGTCCAGTGCGCCCTCTGCCGTCTGGATTAAAGAAATACCATCATTTGAATTATCAATTGCTCTCTCCAGTCCGCGAATCTGGGAATTCATTCTCTGGGATATTGCCTTACCTGCCGGGTCATCCGAAGACTTGTTAATTTTATAGCCGGAGGAGAGTCTCTCCATGGCTTTGGTAAGATTATTGTTGATTGCTGTTAAATTATTGTTGGCTGTGTATGCCAGTGTGTTATGATTCAGTCTCATATATTCGTCACCTCAGTTTGTACTCTGCAGCCAATGGCTGATTTTTTGCTGTCATCTATTTTAATTATCGGCAGCAATTCCGGTTAACTTAATAGCCGTCAACAGCTGTTTTGCAGCCTTATACAATTTGGAAGTAGACACCTGCTGCTTTCCGGTTTCAGAACCATACTGCATTGGCTTCGTACCATCCAGACGCAAATCCTTTACCTCCATGCCCGCCTTGGCAAACACAGAACGGAGGGTTAATTCATTTTTCTCCAGCTCCATTTGTCCGCTCTCTTCCTCCGTGGTGATATAACCCTCAATCTGGCTGCCCTCCATATGGATAAATGCGGTCAGCTTACCGTGCTTTGCTGTCTGCAGGGTTGCGGTAACATCTCCCGCATGGCTGCCATCCTGCAAAATGGAAACCTTCATAATGCTGACCTCATCTCCCACCACCAGCGGAATCTGGAATACATCCGCTTCTACCGCCCGCATGGCAATCGGCATTCCTGCATTCAGGTATTTCAGCGCCTGAATATCCATCGCCGTGATGGTTCCGTCGGATTCCTTATCATGTATTGCCTGGGACAAGCCGGAACGGAGATTTTCCAGCCCGTATACCACGTCAGCCTTACTCTCCAGATTCTCCAGAATCTGACTCTCCTGCTCTGTAATCTGTCTCCTTTTTTCCGGTGCAAGATTACTCTTAATGTTCCGAATCATGCCATAAATACCGTCTGTTCCGTACATTACCTGATGTGCCGCAATGATATTCGTAACGGTCTTTGGCATATCGTTGGCATCTAACATGGTCTCCACTTCTTCTTCGTAAGCAAGCGCCTGCTTAAATTCATTGGAAAGCTCTTCCACCAGCTCCGCTTCTCCCTGACCGTTATCCCCGGCTTTCATGATTGCATTTAACTCCTCGAAGCTCATATTTTCATAGTCCATGGTTTCCATACTCTTCAAGGTCTCCGGGCGGATATGACGCAAAATGCTGGAGGTCAGGGTCTGGTTATAGGCTGTCTCAATCTGGCTTAAAATGCTGCCCTCCGGGGTCTCTATGCCGGTACGCTCTCCAAAGCTCTCATCCACCGCTATATCCATGCCTCTGACCCTGCGGCTCTTATCTGCCGAGAACAGATTTCCAAGAGTAACCTCCTGCCCATTTCGCACAACTGCGCCAATATCTTTCCCATGAGATTTCTCCACCTTGTCCAGAAGCCGGTAAATACCGATGAAGCTTTTCCGCTCTTCCTCCGTTATACCGTTGTTTCTGTCCATCTGGTATAAAAATTCACTGAAACGCTGTTCATCCGTCACACCCCGCACTTCCCGCTGCTGCATGATTTCCTCATTGAGACCGTCGATTGTCATGTTCAACGGGTTCTTGCCCTCTCTGATTAAATTGAGTACAATCTGCGGCGTCAGTGTATCAAACATCTGCTGCACCTTAGCATCCGCCGATTTTACACTTACAATATTGGTCTCGTTTAATTCCATTTCATTATATGCCAGAATCCGGACAGCCCGCTGGTTCTCCTCATTCCGGTCCAGATTCATATCCTCTAATATGGCATCCACATTTTGAAATGCTTCTGTGATGGAATCTCCCATATCCCTTCTCGGACGAGTCATCATGGTCTCATAGGCATTTCCTGCCAGAGCCGCCTTTATCTGCGTACCTGTCTCATATAATCCGCTCACCGTGACAGCCGGACGCTTCACCATCTCACCCAATGCATATTCAGGCAGGTTTTTAAGTCCGTCGGTTTCCCTTAAGGTCTCCGTCAGCAAATCCACGCCCTCCGGGATATCGTGTAAATCCTGGGTAGAAACCACCTTCTCGTAATAGCTGTTCTCCTGCTGTCTTAAAGCTTCTACAATCTGGGATAAAGGCTTTGCATCAATATTGATATCCTGTTTTACAAGGCGGATGGCTGCCTCCATTGTCATGGAAAGGCGAATCTCCTCTAACTGCCTTCTGGCCGTAACTGCACCCGGAATCATGGATAACGCTTCTGCGCCTTCCGGCTGTAATCCGTTCTGCCCTGTTCCACTTAAAGAGAGACTGGCGCCCTCCACACCGGTATTTACCGGCGTCCGCATTCTTCCCATATCCACGCTCCTCATGGAGCTGTTATACAGATAGGAAACCGTAAGGGGCTTTCCCTGTTTTACCGCATTGTCCACTGAACGGGCAGTGATTCCCTTTACCTTTTCCACCAGCTGGGATGCTCTGTCGTGGAGGGAGCTTCCACTGATTCTCGCCTGCCCCGGCGCATTCCCAAGCATAATCTGTTCCCGGATATTTGTCTCAACCTGCGCCAACTGGATTCCCCTCTGATTTACTGAATTCACTGCCATATACAGCCTAAGGGAATCTACGGTAATTGGCAGTTCATGGCGAAGCATGAACTGTGCCCCTGAAAGGCTCTGTTCCGTGACGGACATTCCTGCCGCCTCAATGATACCGGTTACCTGGGAGTAAATATCACTCCATACCTGGTCGCTGACCAGCGTTTCCTTTGACGGGCTCTCCTCATTTACGCTGTTCTTTGCAATATCCAGATTCTCAATAGTCAAATCCAGTTTATTTTTTACCATATATATCAACTGTTCATTGGAAATAAGCGGTTCCTCTCCCCGGAGGACTCCTTCTCCCGGCTCCTGGCTCATGCCTTGGGCTGCCTGGTCTGTGCCTGCAGAGGCAGCCTGCTTATCCGGCTCCATATTTACCAGATATCCCTCACTGTTTAGCCGTGCCGTTCCTCTGTGGGCAGTGCTCTGTGCCGCTGTATTTTCAACGGCTTCCAAATCCGCCGGTGCTGCATTTCCGTTGGACTGTCCTGCTGTTATACTATCCCTCAGCCTGCCTATGGTTTCCTTTACAATATCACCAAGCTGCTCATTTATCTCATCCTGATGCTCACCGGAACGGATTGTAATCACCATTCCCATCAGATCCGAAAGGGTCGCATTGGTCACATCAATCTGCATCATCCGGAGACGGGCGATTTCATCGGAGGAAAGATTCCGCAGTATCTCCTTCTGATTTTCCTTTGCCTCCTTCTCATCCAGTGCTCCATCCAGATTTTTCTTAATCATCTCTGAAAACTGTTCCGTGCTCTGCATCACCTGTGCGCTGGTCGCCGCATTTAAGGTGCTCTGCTCTCCTGCCGCCTTTGTTCCCACTATTTTCAAGGACACCTGATTCTTGTTTGCCTCCTGGAGCTTTAAATAAATCGTTTCTCCCGGCTTCGCATTGTCCAGCTCCTTCGCCGCCTTTGTCTTAATCTCAATGCCGTTAATATCCAGCACCGGCTCTTTTCCACCCTTCACCAGCCTGCATGCCAGTAAGTCGCCAATGCTGTTACCGCTTAAAATGCTGCCCTTGTCTTCGCCGGAATCCGACTGGTCGCTGCCGGATATACCGGAACCTCCAAATACGGAATTGTCATATCCTGCCTGCCGGCTGTTATTTCCAATCTGATAATTCATTGTGCCACCTCTCTTCTGTCATCTTGAAGCTTCTATCTGTAATATTGCCACTTGATTACATTTCTGTATAATATGTCGGAAAAATGAATCATTTTCTAAAGAAGCGGTTTTAAAACACAACAGGCAGGTTCGTATGCCCTGCCAAAAGCATATCCCCCTGCCTGTTTTTGCATTTCCTGTTAATCTGTAATTTTCTTTGCCCGGTCTTTTTTCTTTTTTTCTGATGCCTTTTTTGCCTTATCTGCTTCCTTTTGCTTTTCTTCCCTTACATACTCATTCTGGAGTTCACGCTGCTTTGCACGCATTTTAGCACCAAAACTCTTCTTTTTCGGTTCTTCTGTGTTTCCCTTCCTCTTGCCGCGGACACTCTTAATTTCTGTAATATAGATACCGCTTACCATGGCTTTTACCTCACATTTGGTCGGAAGCTCATCAAAGATTCCGTCATCGCAAATCAGGTTTATGGTCTGTGGTCCCACCTTTGCCTTAACAATTGGCAGCTTTGCATTCCGAAAACGCTTTGGAGTCTGCTCCATAACAGCCTTCGGCAGTCCCGCCTCCTTAAGCCTCATCATCTTTTTGTCAATAATCAGCATGGATGTCTGCTGTGCTGCCGCCTGCATCTGCTCCTTCTGGGAAATCTGTTTTTTCTGCATTTTTTTGCCGATAAAATAAAGCACAGCCAAAACAGCAATAATTACAATCATTACAATAAGCGTTATCAATAATGGTTTACTCATTGAATCTCCTCCTTTTCCTTAACCGGCTTTCCGTCCGGATGTTGTTATAAACTATTATTTTTCCTGACCGGAAATCTCTGTTCCGCCTTCTCTCTTCATGGTATCCGCTATAATGCCCTGCACATAAGCACCTGCATGCTTTCTCTGCTCCTTTGGCAAATCCTTTAAATAAAACGGTTCTCCATATATAACCTTAACCTTTGCCTTCCGGATATCAAACCCCGGTCTTGCCTCCAAAAGCTGGTCCGTGTCAATCAGCGCAACCGGAACCACCGGACAATCTGCCTTCTCTGCCATTTTAAGGCTTCCCTCTTTAAATGGCAGCATTTCCGGCTTCTGGTTTCTGGTTCCCTCCGGGCAGATAACGATAGAATGCCCCTTCTGAATCAATGCAGCTCCATCCTTAATCATCTGCATACCGGAACGCATATCGTTGCGGTCTAAAAACAGGCAGCAGATATTCCGCATCCACCAGTTCAGCAGTGGAAATTTGTCCATTTCCGCCTTCGCCACAAACCCCGGACGCTTCGTGCTGGTGGTGTGCAGTACCAGTATATCAAAATAACTCCTGTGATTCGGGACAAACAATACCGGCTCCTCCGGTATATTCTCCAGCCCCTTCACCTCAATCTTTGCGCCGGCCTGAAAAAGCTCCCAGCGAAATGCCCAATATACAATTGCATTCCCGATACGGTATCTAAGCTCCGGATTCACCCTGCCAATCAATAAAAGGATTAAATGAACCGGTATCATCAATACCAGAAACAAGAACAAAAAACCCAATACTAAAACACTTCTCATTTTCTGCTACCTTCCATATAATTTCGCTGTCTCAAACAACCTGGCCTCCAACTGCGGCGTCATATCCTCCATGCGGAACCGCCATGCCCAGTTGCCCTCTCCCACACCCGGTGTATTCAGTCTTGCCCAGGAATCCAGACAAAGCACATCCTGCATCGGAACGATTGCCATATTTGCCACGGAAGAAAAGCAGGCGCGAATCAGCGTCCAGCACACATCGCCGCCATCGGTATTAAAATATCTTCTAAGCTTATCCTTTGATGCCTCATAACACTTCTGATACCATCCAAGAGTTGTATCATTATCATGGGTACCGGTATAGCATACACAATTCCGGATGAAATTGTGGGGAAGAAAGCTGTTCTCCTCCGGATTTTCAAATCCAAATTGTAAAATCTTCATTCCCGGCAGTCCGAACTTATCGCGCAAATCAATAACAGACTGGTCAATCTCTCCTAAATCCTCCGCAATAATCGGCATATGGTAACCAAGAGTTGCCTCTAACTGGGTAAAGAAATTCACCCCCGGCGCCTGAATCCATTTACCGTTAACCGCAGTCTCTTCTCCAAAGGGTACTGCCCAGAATTTATCAAAGCCTCTGAAATGGTCAATACGCAGGAAGTCTGCCAGCCTTAGCTGGTGACGGATTCTCTTAAACCACCACTCATAGCCTGTTTTTGTGTGCTCGCTCCATTTATAGAGAGGATTCCCCCACAGCTGGCCGGTTGCGGAGAAATAATCTGGCGGCACCCCCGCCACATTCTTTGGATATCCCTTTGAATCCAAATCAAATAGTTTTTTATTGCACCATACATCCACGCTGTCCCATGCCACAAAAATCGGGATATCACCCACTATTTTAATATTTTTATTATTGGCATAATTCTTTAACGCAAACCATTGTTTATGGAAAATAAACTGAATAAACCGATAGTATTCCACTTCCACGGCAAGCTTTTCCATCCAAGCTGCCTTCTGCTTAGCAGTAGGCTTTTTCAGGGAATCCTCCCACATATACCATGGAGCTCCCTCAAAATAATCCTTTCCTGCCATGAACAATGCATAATCATCTAACCAGTCGGAATCCTCACAGAACGTCTTATAATTCTTCAGGAACGTTTCATCCGTAGAGTACATATCCTTGACCTCCGGATTACAAAATCGCTGGTATGCCTTTTTTAACAATCCTGTTTTAAATGCAATCACATCGCCATATTCAATGTGGTTCGGGTCCCACTGGGGCATTTCATAAAAATCCTCATCCCATAAAAGCCCTGCCTTGCGCAGCTCATCTATACTGATAATCAAAGGCTGCCCGGCAAAGGATGAAAATGGCTGGTAAGGGGAATCCCCAAATCCGGTATGCCCCAGGGGCAGTACCTGCCAGATATTTAATCCGGATTTATCCAAAAAATCCACAAATGCATAGGCGCCTGGTCCTAAATCTCCAATGCCATACGGACTGGGAAATGATGTTGGGTGTACAAGTATACCTGCATACTTATCATAATCCAGCCCCAAACTCGAATTATCTGTCATTGCTTCATATCCTCCGTGTTATATTTATCACTATATCATCTATAAATATCAATTATTTTACTTTTTTGGTCAATCAGAACCTGTGATTATTCTGCTGCCCACAAAGTAATATTATACTGTGAAACCTCATAAAAGACAAGGAAAAACACTTAAAATTATAACTTTTGTCTATCTTATTGCAACAAAAAACAGGATTCATAAACTCCAGTGTTTTATGAATCCCGTTTTTTGTTCTTTTCGCAATAATAATTATATTAACTATTTTTCTTTATTCATTCTTGCAAGCAGCTCTTTTCTCTGCTCCTCATAGCCCGGCTTGCCAAGCAATGCAAACATGTTCTTCTTGTAGCTTTCCACACCTGGCTGGTTAAATGGATTGACACCCAATACATAACCGGAAACACCGCAGGCAAACTCAAAGAAGTAGAATAACTCGCCTAAGTTAAACTCGCTCATATATGGAAGTGTAATCATCAGGTTTGGAATCTCACCATCCACATGGGCAAGAACTGTACCGTTCATAGCCTGCTTGTTTATATAATCAACGGTTCTTCCTGCAAGGTAGTTAAGACCATCTAAGTCGTCATCCTCCTGCTCCATAATAATCTTACGTCTAGGAGAGCCAATATTTACTACTGTCTCAATATGATTCTTGGTACCATCCTGAATGAACTGTCCGAGAGAATGCAAATCCGTTGTAAAATCGCAGGCTGTCGGATAAATACCCTTTCCGTCCTTACCTTCGGACTCTCCGAATAACTGCTTCCACCATTCACCGATATAGTGAACAGACGGTGTATAATTTGCAAGAATCTCCATGGTCTTGCCCTTTTCACGCAAAATGTTACGAAGCGCTGCATACTGCAATGCATCATTATGCTCAAAATCTGCTTCTATACACATCTGGCGGGCGGTAGCCGCACCAACCATCAGCTGTTTGATGTCCGCACCACTTACAGCAATCGGAAGCAGTCCCACCGCGGTAAGAACAGAGAAGCGTCCTCCCACATCATCCGGCACTACAAAGGTCTCATAGCCTTCCTCATCTGCCAATTTTTTAAGCGCTCCCTTGGATTTATCGGTGGTTGCATAAATCCTCTTTGCAGCCTCCTTCTGGCCATACTTCTCAACCAAAAGCTTCTTGAAAATACGGAAAGCAATGGCTGGCTCCGTTGTTGTTCCTGACTTGGAGATAATGTTAATGGAGAAATCCCTTTCTCCCACAACTTCTAATAAATGCTCCAAATAGGTGGAGCTGATATTATTACCACAGAAATAAATCTCAGGAGTACCCTTTCTCATATCTTTATCAATTACATTGTAGAAGGTATGTCTCAAAGCTTCAATCGCCGCTCTTGCGCCAAGATAAGAGCCTCCGATACCAATAACAATTAAAATTTCGGAGTCATTCTGAATCTTCTTGGCAGCCGCCTTAATTCTTGAAAACTCTTCCTTATCATAGTTCACCGGAAGGTCAATCCATCCAAGAAAATCATTACCCTCACCTGTTCTGTCCAACAAAACCTTTTTAGCGTCTAATACTCTTTCCTTCATAGCTGCGATATCTTCTTCCGATACCATAAACATCGCATTACTATAATCAAAACTAATACTCTCTGCCATTTTACTGCTCTCCTTTGTTTTCATTTTGATTTTTCCCTTATAAACCAATCTATATTGTAGCAAAATCAATTCCAAATAGCAATATTTTCTTCCCTGGGAATTTAATTTTAACTATATTTCTTTATCCCTATTGCTGCATATCCTGCAAATCATAAAGTGTTCCGAAGGAATATCCCTCTTTTTTCAGGTTCTGTATTACCTGCTTTAACGCATCCCTGTTGGCAACAGACACATTATGCATCAAAGGAATTGCTCCCGGATGATAATATTTGGTAAAATGCTCCACCACATGTGTACTGGAGGGCTGGTTATTCACATCATAATCCAGGTATGCCATTGACCAGAAAATAGTCGTATACCCCAAATCCTTTGCCATCTGCAATGTGCGCTGACTGTATTCCCCCTTTGGCGGGCGGAAAAACAAATCCATCTCATAGCCGGTGGCTTCCTTCATAAACTGCTCACACTTTAGCAATTCATCCTGCTGCTGGCTGATGCTTTTTTCTGGCATACATGGATGGGTTACCGTGTGATTGCATACCAGATGCCCTTCCTCCTTCATGCGTTTTGCCAGCTCCACATTATCCCTGATAAATGTCTGGGTAACAAAAAAGGCAGCGGGCACCTGCTCCTCCTTTAAGGTATCCAGAATGTCCGCTGTATATCCATTTTCATATCCACAATCAAAGGTAATATAAATTTTTTTCTCGCTGACCGGCACAGTGTAATATGCCTGGTACTGCGTAATATCAAAATCCTCCTGGCAGCCGGACTTTTCATGGTTGTCATTTCTCTTGAACCACCAGCTGTAAAGTGTGTTATCCATGCTGTCATAATCTGTATTTTCCACAATTACCCGTTCCTGCTTTGGCGTGCTCTCCGTATTTGATTCCTCCTCAGAAGACTCCGTTTTTTCTTCCGTCTCCAACCCAGCCTTCCCATTCTGATTAAATCCACTATTTTTCTTCATCAGATGTCCAAAATTCTGCAGCAGTCCCAGGCTTATGAGAATAAATGCTGCAATACCAATACCCGCAATAATATTTCTCTTTTTCGGATTCAAATAAGTCCTCCCACTTATGCAAGAAAACTCTGTACAAATTCCTCCAGCAAATCAATTTCTGATTCTTCAGACTCTGCCAATTCCGGCTGTTCCATATCCTGCTCCTCATGGCTGGCAGCAATTTGCTGGCTGGATTCTCTCTGGCTCTGTCCACGATGCCCTTTCTGTCTTTCCCTGTCGCTGCGCTTACCGGTATCCATATCCCGGATAAGCTGTCTTAACATTTCCATATCCTCTTCCATATTTCCGGCAGAAGCTTCGGTATCTTCCTCCCAATCCGGAGCTATTTCCGAATCCTTTACCTGACCTTCCATAAGGGCGCTTTCCATCTGCTCATCCAGCATTCTTACATCTTCCTTTGTCCGCAGTAACCGGTTTGCCAGATAATTCTCCAGATAGTCCACCAGCTGAATTTGTATCTGCTGTTTCTTGCTTTTTATTCCAAATATATGAAAACAAACAAATAAACATGCCAACACAACACCATAGGCAAACAAAATTTCAATCTGGGAAGACAATTCCGCTCCCGTCATATACCCGTAAAAGGCTTCCGCTCCCGCCAATAAAGAGACAATTCCCGCTGCAAGAAATGGCGCCTTTTCCCATGCAGAATAAGAAAATCCCATAAACTTTAACTTTAAAAGATACTTGTCCACATAGGCTGCCGTATTCCGAATCTGGTAGCCCATTCCATAAATAGTTTCAAACTGGTTCTTCAAATTAATCATAATTTTTTTCTTCGTTGTTTTCATATTGGCGGACGCCCGTACATATCCTTTTAAGGATAAAACCATCATGGCCTGCAGCAACAGGCTCACCACTCCAAACAACAAAATACTGCTCATACATTCATGCTCCGTTACAAATTTCGTAATCATAACTATCCCTTCCCTATTATATTTTTTTGAAACATTCCGGCAAATTACTTTTTGCCCATTGTTACAATTATTTCCTGTCTTCTAGTTTACAAAGCCTTATTCATCAACTCAATAGCACTTTACCGCAACTTTCCATTTAAAATCTGAATAAATTACTATTTTTAGGCAAAAGCTTACTTCTATCGACATTTTTTTAGTAGAAACCAGATAGTTGCAAATCCACCCACTTATGCTATACTATTTTATTATAAAAAAACACACTATAGAAAGGAAATGCGGTTATGACATTTAAACCACAGGGCGTATGTTCCCAGAAAATTGATTTTGAAATTGAAGATGGCAAGGTCACAAATGTACAGTTTTTAGGCGGTTGTAATGGTAACACCCAGGGGATATCCCGTTTGATAGAAGGAATGGATGTAAATGAGGCTATTTCCCGCTTAGAGGGAATCCAGTGTGGGTTCAAAGGAACCTCCTGCCCTGACCAGCTTGCAAAAGCATTAAAGCAGGCTATCCAGAACTAGAGAAGGAGATTGTTATGAAGAAAATCGTACTTACCGGCGGAGGTACAGCCGGACATGTCACTCCAAATATTGCTTTATTTCCCAGCCTTCAGGCTGCCGGATTTGAGGTGCACTACATCGGCTCCTACGATGGTATTGAGAAAAAACTGATTGAAGACATGGGAATTCCCTACTATGGTATATCCTCTGGTAAATTAAGAAGATATTTTGACGTTAAGAATTTTTCTGACCCCTTCCGTGTGGCAAAGGGCTATGGAGAGGCAAACCGGATTCTCAAAAAAATCCAGCCGGATATTGTATTCTCCAAAGGCGGGTTTGTTACTGTTCCAGTGGTATTAGCTGCAAAGAAGAATAAAATACCTGCTATTATACATGAATCCGATATGACGCCCGGTCTGGCAAATAAGCTCTGCATCCCATCCGCTACCAGGGTCTGTTGTAACTTTAAGGAAACCTTTGAGCTGCTTCCGGAAGGAAAAGCTGTTCTTACTGGAACTCCTATCCGCAAGGAATTATTCGAGGGAAGTGCTGTAAAAGCCGCTGAATTTTGCGGCTTATCTGCTGACAGACCAACTATTCTGGTTATCGGGGGCAGCAGCGGAAGCGTTGTTATTAACAATGCCGTAAGGGAAAGCCTTGACGAAATTCTTCCAGGCTTCCAGGTAATACATCTCTGTGGAAAAGGACATTTAGACGAGTCCCTCAAAGATAAAAAGGGCTATGTCCAGTTTGAGTATATTTCAAAGGAGCTCAGGGATTTATTCGCTCTTGCTGACCTGGTAATCTCCAGAGCCGGAGCCAATGCCATCTGTGAGCTTTTAGCCCTGAAAAAGCCAAACATCCTGATTCCGCTTTCCAAGGCTGCCAGCCGTGGCGACCAGATATTGAATGCCAAATCCTTTAAGAAAAATGGATTCAGCCATGTAATCGAGGAAGAAGAGCTGAGTAAGACTTCCCTGCTCAATGCCATACGGGATGTCTTCACTCACAAGGAGCAATACATCAAAGCAATGAATGAGAGTGAAATGTCCGATTCCATCGGAACCATCATGCGGTTAATTCAGGAGCTGGCTAAGTGATGTTCTACCAGTAATTGTATAATCAATAAAAGGAAGCATTCCTGCTTCCTTTTATTCATTCTTATTTACTGCTGTTCTGCCTGCATACCTTCATATAACTGTTTGAAAATCTCTGCCTTGATTTTGTTATTGTCATCCACATGCTTGCCATCGGTAATATTCATCTTCACTCCATCAATGTATGGATATATTTCTACATTATTACCACTAATCTTAAATTCTATCTTAACCGTTGCGCTGGTAGACAGCTTGCCGTTATAATCTGACCAGTCCTTTAAGTTAATGGTAACACCTTTTCCATAGAAAATAACATACTCTATTCCAGGCTCCTCTTCTCTCGTCTCATATACCCAGCAAGGAGAATTTGTTTTGCCCTCCAGAATTGTCTCATATGTAGCATTATCCAAATCTTTATTTGTCAATGCCTTTACCTGACTGATTTTTGTTTTTGCCTGGCTGTTAACCATTGGCTGAACAACGGATTTTACAAAATTCTGAGGATACTCTGGAAGAACCATATACACTCCGAAGCATATTGCGCCTAAAACAACTATCCAGATTACTACCTTTAAAAAACGTTTCATTTTTCATTCCTCCTAATAGCATTAATAAATATTATTACCGCTACTTCTATGACAGACCTCCTGCCTGTCAAAATAGCTCTTTTTCTAATTGATAGATAAATTCCTCCAAAAGTTTCATACGCCTGCTATATTCCAAACGTGCCGCCTCTGTTTTACATCTCCTGATTTTTGGCATATTACCTCTGTAATAATTCTTAATCCGGTAATAAGCCTTCTTATAATTAGCATCATCTTCGCATGCAGTCGCCATGGAATCCCATAAAACGCTGACTGCTCCCACCTCATCTAATAAATCCGCATCCATGACCACCTGACATTCTAAGGATAGCTCCTCCGTTGTATCCTTGTCGTCATGCACCCGGATAATTTCACCGATACGCGCAATTTTCTCCGGCTCAAGTCCAATACTGTCCAGATACTCTACTGCTATTTCAGCACCGACTTCCCCATGTTCTCTGCCCTCCTGCCAGCCAACGTCATGTAACAAAGCTGCCAGAGCAATAATATCCAGGTCGCCTCCAACCTTTGCCTGTAACTTAATTGCCCAACGGTATACCCGCATCGTATGTTCAAATCGGTCGCGAAATGGATAATTAGGTGGCCTGCCGTTATCTGAAATTTGCTGTCTTACAAATTCAATAACACTTGCATAATTCATGCTAACCGCTCCCATTCATATATTTCGATAATCTTACTTATTGTAGCATTATTTTCAGAAATATGCTACTAATAATTAAAAAAAATCATACAAATACATTTATATGATTTTAACAAAAAAATATTTTAATCCATGCAGCCTGCTTTGTGAGGCATTCCCAATCAGTTACTATAGCAGTTAACTCAGTCCAGGCACCCTTGCGGCACATGAAAGCTCCTACTTAGTGCTGCTTCGTTCCCGACCTGACACGGTTCATAGGTTTCCATTGCGCAAGACCCATACGTCAACGCCACTTACTATAGCCGGCACCGGAAACACCTCCCGAGGCAGGCCAACACCCCTGCTATAGCGGATTGCAGGTACAGGGGACCGCTGCTCCCCCGGCTGCATGGAAAGATTATACGATTTGTAACGGTTAGTATACAGGACTTTTGATTTTCTGTCAACCATCCATCTGCATTCCCTCTCTCTCTTTTTTTAACCGCAGCTGGCGAAAAAAGTCCGATAAAATAGCAGAGCATTCTTCTTCCAGCACGCCCTGTTCAAACTCCACCTGATGATTAAATGCCGGTATCTGAAATAAATTCAAAATGGAACCGGCACAGCCTGCTTTTTTATTCATAGCACCCACAACCACCTTAGGAATCCTCGCCTGAACAATGGCTCCGGCACACATCTGGCAGGGCTCTAATGTAATATACATCGTACATTCCTCCAGCCTCCAGTCCCCCAGCTTTTTGGATGCCTTTTCTATGGCAAGAAGCTCCGCATGGGCAAGGGTTGTCTTCCTCGCATTCCGCTTATTATATCCTCTGGCAATAATCTTATTCTCATGTACAATAACACAGCCAATGGGTACATCTCCGGCATCTGCCGCTTTTCTGGCCTGTTTTATTGCTTCCTTCATATATTTTTCATCATCTGTCATTGTACTTCTCCCACAATTGGTATATCATGAGCATAGCTCATGTATCCATTTATTATAAATAGGTTACACAATAATTGCAAGGAGATGCCAGAATGTCATTTAAACTTACTACCAGCCGCCTGATACTGCAAATCGAAGAAGCTTCCAGGGCCGGGGATGTGCTTTCGTTTTATCAGAATAACCGGACGCTTTTTGAACGCTTTGAGCCAACCAGACCAAATCAGTTCTATACTCTGGCCTACCAGAAAGCCGCAATGCAATACGAATATTCAGAAATTATAAAAGGGAAATCTCTGCGCTATTATATTTATCTTAAGGAAATGCCGGATACCATTATTGGCTCCGTAAACTTTTCCCGCATGGAGCATGCCCCCTTTTCCAGAGCTTCCTTAGGCTATAAGCTTGACGCCTCTTACCACGGTCACGGCTATGCCACGGAAGCCTGCCAGGCAGCAATCCCTGTCATTTTTTCAAATTATAACATTCACCGGTTAGAAGCCCGGGTATCACCGGATAATATTCCCTCCATCAAACTGTTGGAACGCCTTGCATTCCGGTATGAAGGAATCGAATACCAGGGGGTGGAGGTAAATGGTACATACAAGGACCACTATCGCTACAGCCTTATAAACCCAGGCTGATTTCCACTATCCAGTAACCAAATTCTCCTGTTTTGATTCCGGTCTTTTTAACCGGAATAAACTGTTCAAAGCCAAACATATTTGCAAGATATTTTTCACGGTTGGAAAACACGCCCGGCACACCGATAATTGCATGCTCTGAGCCGTCGTCAAACCGCATTTTCCCTAAGAGCAGATACTGGTAGGTATAAAATCCATGGGTGAGAAAGCTGTTGACACCCAGCTTCCAGTTGCGCATATCCAGCTTGCCAATATCCTTTGGATGAATCCGGACACAATTAAATAATTCCGTCGCACCGTATATCGGAAGCTTCGGATATTCCTCTATCATTTTTTCAAAGGCATCCGCTTCCTCCTTTTGCTCCATCCGTTTCCTGTGGTATGGACAGTCCTCACATTTCTCAAAAACATCATTCTGCTGCCCTTGCCGGTTTATATCCTGAATTTCATCATTTACCTCGCTGGCAGCTACAGCGGGGTTCTCTTCCTTTGCTCCGCCTATGACGCCTGCCCGCTCTACAATCTCCGGTATACTCTCTGCTTTTTTCTCCGGCTCTGGAGAAGCTTCAAACAGGCTTACCTTTTCCGTCACCGCCTGCTTTCTGGTATCCTTTCTCACCAGCTCGTAGTCCCTCCGGTTCTTGTCCTGAAAATCCCCAATATAATAGTGGGAATCATTATATACCACTGCCACCCCGTCAAAGGTGTATAAATCCCGTCCCGTATCAAACAGCTGCTGCCAGTCCGTTCTGGTCTGATAGGCCAGTATTCCCCCTGCACTCTTTATTTCATCCACCTTAAGCGCTGCCAGATGGTCTCCTGCCTCATGATAAAAATAAAGCATGGCGCTCTTATATGGTAATCCCGGCGGCTCCTGTATATTTATGATAATCTTCACTTTCTCTCCCCGGATTTCCAGCTTTAAAAAGCCTGCCGTCGAACCCACGTTTCCATTGTGAAATTGGTAAAAATATGTAATTTTCCGCTTATAACTTTGCACTTGTCCCACTCACACTCCTTTTTTGAATACATTTTATGCAAAGAGCTGTGAATTTATGACTAGTACTTCACTACTTATTCAAAAATGTGTTACAGTTTGGACCTGCCTGGCGCTGACCTCCTCGCAGAGGAGTGCATAATTATTACTATGGGAAGCTCTTTAAAATTTCATGCCTTTTGCTATTTTCTTTGTATATCATCAGGCATGTATAACAGGATGATTTTTGCACAACCTTACGCTTCCTTGAAAGCTGGATGTTTTTAGACATTTGCCCTTATTGTGCGTCTTACGTGAAAACTCATGCCACAACAAGTGGTTTCTCTATTGGTTTGCAGACCCTGTGTGAACGCGGGCACTTGGAACCTGTTCCTTAGGTTCCTAGTGTTTCTTGCGTTCTAAGCGGAGCGAAAGCGTGTCTGCCAACCAATGAGAACCACTGTGTGGCACTCAGACAATCACTTTGGACGCACATGGCAAATGTCTATAAAAACAGCAGCTTCCGATAGTAATATTTATGTTTGGCAGCTTTGCTGCCGTCAGCGTCAGGCAGGTCCAAACTGTAACAAAAACACTTCTATGCCTTTAATAAGTCACTGAGTCTGGCAAACTGCGAAAGGGTCAGCGCCTCACCCCGGACAGCAGACGGTAATTCCATCTGCTCCAACGCAGCAGCCACCTGCTCCTTCGTAACGCCAATACCTCCATTTACAAGACTGTTCTGCAATGTCTTTCTCCTCTGGTTAAAGGAAGCCCGGATTAAAGAAAACAGAAATGCTTCATTCTTTACCTGTACCGGCGGCTTCTCCCATTTTGTAAGCCGGATAACCGCGGACCCTACATTGGGTCTTGGAATAAAACAATTTGGCGGTACGTTTGCCACAATATAGGGCTGAGCATAAAACTGTACTGCCAGGGATAAGGCTCCATAATCCTTTGTTCCCGGACCTGCCTGCATCCGCTGTGCCACCTCTTTTTGCACCATAACCGTAACATTCTCCAATGGAACATGGTTTTCAAACAAGCCCATAATAATCGGTGTGGTAATATAATACGGCAGATTCGCCACTACCTTAATTGGCTTTCCCCCATTTTTTTCCTCTGCCAGCGCCCCAATGTCCACCTTTAATATATCCTCATTAATCAGGGTAACATTGTCATAGTCCTTGAGGGTCTCCTGCAGAATCGGTATCAGGGTCTTATCAATCTCAACCGCAATAACCTCCCTTGCAGCTTCCGCCAGATACTGGGTCATGGTTCCAAACCCAGGACCAATCTCTAAAACCACATCCTCTTTTGTCACTCCCGCTGCCGCAATGATTTTATCCAGTACATGTCCGTCTATCAAAAAATTTTGTCCGAATTTCTTCTGAAATGCAAAGTCATATTTTTTAATTGTCTCAATCGTGACCTGTGGATTACTTAATTTTTCCATATTTCTTCCCCCATTAACAAGAGTCCTGACAGCTTTTATCTGTCATACTGATAGTACCATATCTTATCTTCTTTTTCTATCCTTTCCGGCGGCTCATTTCCGTTCCCGGCATTGAAAAAAATAACCGTAGCTGACACCGCCGCTTCACAGAGAAAATATTTCCCCTCCACAGCCTGTTCATGCTATAATGTAGACAAGATGCCTGCATGCAGGCTTTGAATTATGGGAGGGGAAATATGAAATCTAACGCCTTGTCACTTTTTTTCATACTGCTTCTTGCTGTTATGTCCAGCAGCATAACCACACTGGCAGCGGCTCCTGCCACACAGACCAGCACCGAAGCAGAAGCATCCACGAAAAATACTGCCGGAAAAAAGAAAAAGAACAAATCCATTAAAATCACCATCTCTGCTGCCGGTGACTGTACCCTAGGTGTGGATTCCAGATATAATAACACCTTTAATAATTATTATAAGCAAAAAGGCTCCGCTTACTTTTTGAAAAAGGTAAAAAAGGTATTTTCCAAGGATGATGTGACCATTGTTAACTTAGAGGGTCCCTTTACCAATGCCACAAGCCGTGCCAGCAAAACCTTTACCTTCAAGGGACCTGCCAGCTATGCCAAAATTCTCAAAAAGGGCTCTGTGGAGGTAGTAAATGTCGCTAACAACCATACCTTTGACTATGGCAGAAAGGGATATTCCGACACCCTGAAAACCCTCCGAAAAAACAAAATCAAATACTGCCGCAACGGCTCCATTGCCTACAAGACAGTAAAGGGAGTAAAGATTGCCTTCTTAGGCTTTAACCAGCTGGAGGGCATAACCAGCTCTGACGTAAAGAAGGGCATCCAAAAAGCCAGAAAACAAAAGGCAAAAATCATTATCGTGAGCTTCCACTGGGGCATTGAACGGGATTACTATCCATCTGCCATCCAGAAGTCTCTTGGCCGTGCTGCAATCCGTGACGGGGCAACCCTGGTTCTCGGACACCACCCCCATGTGCTTCAGGGAATTGAACGCTATAGAGGGCGTTATATTGTATATAGTCTCGGAAACTTCTGCTTTGGAGGCAATACAAACCCTTCCGACAAGGACACCATGATATTCCAGCAGACCTTTACCATCAAAAACGGAAAGGTTGCAAAAAACAAAGACATAAAAGTGATTCCATGCTCCCTGTCCTCCTCATCCTATACCAATGATTACCAGCCAAGAATCCTGTCGGGGAAAAGCAGAAAACGGGTCCTTCAAAAAATCAATAAGCTAAGCCGTGGTATGGGAAGTTAAACTAAATTGTATAACCTCTTTGCGTTTTCAAATGTCACGGCGCAAACCTCTTCGGCAGAAATGCCCTTTAACTGCGCAAGCTCCTCTGCTACATATTTTAAATACAGGGAGCAGTTCCTCTTACCCCGGAACGGAACCGGCGCAAGGTACGGCGCATCCGTCTCTAACACAATGTGGTCTAAGGGTGCATACTCTGCCACCTCTTTTAATTTTTTACCGTTCTTAAAGGTTACCACCCCGCCGATGCCAATATAATAACCCATGTTCAGATATTCCCTTGCCATTTCTATCCCATAGGAAAAGCAGTGAATGACACCATTTGTCTTCCCTGCATGCTCCGCCTTCATAATATCTAACGTATCCTTTGCCGCATCCCGGCTGTGGATAACAACGGGAAGCTGTCGGCGCTTTGCAAGGTCTAACTGCCGGACAAACCATTGCTTCTGGATATCTCTTGGCGGTTCATCATAATGATAATCCAGTCCAATTTCTCCTATTGCAAGGATTTTGTCCTGCCTTGAAAGCTCCTCTAACTCCTCCACATCCGTTTCTGTCAGACTGCCTGCGTCCTCCGGGTGCACACCCACCGTACCATACAGGAAATCATACTGCCTTACCAGCTCAGTAATGCCTCTGGAGGTCTCCATGGAGCAGCCAATGTTTACAATATATTCAATTCCCTCCCTGTGCATCTGCTCTAGTAAAAAATCCCTATCCTCTGAAAATGCAATGTCATCATAATGTGCATGTGTCTCAAAGATTTTCATATACTGCTATCCTCTGCTTCCCTTTTACTTTCTGTGGTGGGAATCTCTTCCTCCGTTGCCGTCTGATGGATTCCCTTATTTACCAGCTCTGTGGTAATTATCCGGTGAATCCCGCTTTCCATTTCCTCATACTGGATGGAAACCGTGTCTCCCACCGATATTTTAATCAGCGCTTCATCCTCAGAAAACTTTTGCTTATATACATTCCCGGACTTATCCTTAATATAAACATAGGTTTCCCCCTCCATAGTGACATATTCCATATCTGCCACCTCAAATGTACTCTCTTTGATAACATTTTCCTCTGCATCCGAAGAAGCGGTTCCGCCGGCATTTCCTTCCTTTGCCAGCAGCTTTCTGTATTTTGCAAATACCTCCTCCTGGGTCTCTGCAGTCACCACCAGATTGTACTGCTCCACATTTACCATGGCGTACATTTTCACAAGACCTCCGTTATCCGTCAGCACCATAATATAGGTTGGCATCCCATCTACATTTATGAGGCTTGGAAAGGAAGCTTTATAATTTTTCTCCTGTACCTCACCCTCGGCAGAGGACATGGCAGAATATTCCTCCGCACCGGAAATACTGTAATATCTCGCCTCGGAAGTCCGCTGGTTAATCATCACAAAGCCCACATTGGAGGCATCTCCGGTCACAGAGGTAACTCCGGTATAAATCCAGACATCATCTTCAATGGTCTTATAGCCATAGTCATCCGTTGTCTGAATACAGCCCTTCTGTCCAATCACGCTGTTCCAGTAGCCATTTGACAACAGCCCATACCAGTTAAATTTGTCCTCTAACAGCTCTCCGTCAAATACCCGGTCCACCCAGGCAGGAATATCCGCCACATCATAGTATTCCATCTCTCCGTTTACCGGATTGCAGAGCACTGCGCCCTTTACATCCATACCGCCAAACAGACCCACTCTGGCATGTAATACCGGACACACATAATACGGTTTTCCGTTGTCATCCACCTCAAAATAGCATCCATCAATTATCTTTGTGGGATTGTGCATCTGGACATAGCGGTAAATATTGTCATTCAGGTAACCGGATGGCACATATTTCATGCCCTGCTCCAATTTCACATATTTCGCTGTGGAATCCACCGGATTTACCATGACATAGCCCGGAATTCCCTCCTTCCGGTTACTTAAATATTTGAAAAAATCCGCATATTGCAAATTTGCCACCTTCATCGGCTTATTGCTGATATTAATCTGGGTATAATCCTCTTCCACCTCAAACTGGCTTACCACATCCGACAGGGAGCCAATCTTCCGGTTACCAAATATTCTTGCACTTTCTGTGTCCATCAGCGCAATGTTATCCACATTTTCCGATTCCGGAATATCTTCGGTAAAATCCCGCTGCTCCACTGTTAAAAGACCGGCATAACGCCTTGCATTAAAAACAGTGGCACTGGTTACTGTCCCCAGCATTAACACCAGTACACAGAAAACCGGAATAACCACTAAAAGAACCAGCTGAAGCTTCCCTGTTCCCTGGCGGAAATATTCCAGATTACTGCGGAGTCCTTTTTTCAGACTGACCTTCCGGCTCCTGCTGATAATCCCGGCAAAAATGAAAATACAGCTGACAATAACGGAATGAAACAGCAGCCATGTCCAGAACTCCGGGTTTTGCAGGTTAAGCGCCGGATAGTAGATATAATAATTAACACCCAGCCATAAAATGGACAAAAGCGTGGCTGCCACATATCCGCTTCCTCTTCTCTTTTCTCTATTTTTACTCATATTCTTACCTCTTTTCATAGCAATCTGTAATTTTTGTCACAGCAACATTTGTTTTTCATATTTTCTCCTGTAGTATACTATAATTTTCCTGCCGATACAATCATTTAAGCAATGGACACCCTTTCTAAAGTATGTTATACTAGCTTTATCATTTGGATTTATCCGCTTTATATACATTTAGGAGGCAACATTTATGAAGTCACTTTTTAAAAAAATATCAATTATCCTTATGGTATGTGTTATGACGGTTTCCCTTGCCGGGTGTTCCCTGTTTGACAGCAAAGCCAAGGTATATTCCCGTTATATTATCAGTCTGCTGGATATTAACTACAAGAATGTATCCAAGGATTATATGACCTTAACCGGCGTTTCCCAGAAGGATGCTGAGGCTGTATATGTGGCAAACATGGATTATCAGGCTCATAATTTGATGAATTATTATGGGGTAAAGGAAGTTGACGACGGTACGATACTCTCAGAGTTCTATTATCTGGCTCAATCCATTTTTTCAAATGCGAAATATGAGGTAACGGATGTAAAGCATGATAAGGATTCTGACAGTTATACGTTAGAGCTTACCGTTTATCCTCTTGATACCTTAGAGACCACCTATGACCAGATTGTTTCCTATATCGAAAACTTTAATGCAAGAGTGGATGAAGGCGATTATAACAATACCACGGAAGTGGACTATGAGACAGAGTTTGCAGAAGGGATTATCGACATATTAAAGAGCACGGTGGACAATCCCGGATATATGGACCCGGTTGTGCTGGATATTCCAATTCAGCCGTCCGATGATTATTATTATATCTCGGATGAAGACTTCTTAAATATTGATAAGGCAATGCTGTACATCAGGGAGAATCCTGCCACTACCACAGAGGAGACTGAGACTACCGAAGCCGGGAATACCGATGACCCGGAGGCAGCCAATGAAGATACAGAGGCCGCTGAATAAAACAATATTTATCCCGCCACAAGCTGGCGGGATTTTTTATTTTGACAGACCTGCACACAAGCCCATTCTATTATATCCCCTGTCTAGGGCTTACAGCTCTTACATGGTTCATATCCTGCCTGAATCAGTTCCTCCCGCGACTTATCCGTCTCCACCTTATTTTTATCCGCTATTTTATCTGCACTGCCACAGCCGGGACGGTGAAATTTTTTTGTGTTTGTATTCAGAATATAATAGCTTCCCTTTTCTGCCGCCGTATCCTTCTGTTCCGTCACCCGGTTATCCTTTCCAGTACCCAACGGTTCTCCGGCTTTCCAGGTAGTTGACGGTTCACAGTTAAAGGTAATCTCTTTTCCATCGGAGACTGCCACAACCGTTCCCTGTTCATCCGTGCGGAACACCTTTATTCCCATCCCCCGCAGATTATTCAGCACCCCGGCTCTTGGATGTCCATATGTATTATCCTGTCCGCAGCTGATGACACAGTACTCTGGATTAACCGCAGTTAAAAAATTTTCTGTATTTGCCGTATCTGCCCCGTGATGCGCCGCTTTAAAAACATCAGACTTTAGGGGCAGTCCACTTGCCAGCATATCATTTTCTGCCTCCTCCTCCGCATCTCCGGTAAAAAGGAAGGAGGTTTCACCAAAGGTCAGGCGTATGGCTATAGAATAATTATTAATATTCTCACCATAGTCCTTATGGGTGTCTGTCAATATCTGAAACTGCGCATTTCCCAGGGAATATACACTTCCCTGCTCTGGAACCACAGGTCTCTTATTTTTTTCCGCTATGGTATCCACCAGCTCCTCATATGTCCTGGTATCATTTACACAGTCCGGCAGAAGGATGGTTTCACAATCCAGCTTATATAGTACCACATCTAAGCCGCCAATATGGTCGGCATCGGGATGGGTTCCAATGGCATAGGTTAATGTATCTACGTCCTGGCTTAGCAGATAAGACCATACCGCAGTACCCTTGCTGTTATTGCCCGCATCAATCAGCATGGCGGAATCCCCCTGCTTCACCAGAATGGAATCTCCCTGCCCAATATCAATATAGTGGACCTCTAAGCTTCCCTCCCCACTGCCGCTATCCGCATTTTCCAACTCCTTTCCCATTCTGCCCATTAATTCTGTGCTTTCCTGATACGCCGTGTCCGCTGCACCACAGCCTGCCAAAAACAGGCAGAACAAAAGACTTATAGCCATCCGATAGAAATGTTTTTTGTACTTCACTCTGTGCCTCCTGATATTTTTTTGATTTTTTTCTTGCCATTCGGCTTATTATTTATTAAAATATACTTATTAATATATAATGTGAGGTATTGATATGGAAGATATGGATTTTGTCCTGATTGGGGCAAAAATGAAGCAGCTGCGAAACGAACAGGGCATTACACAGGAGCAGGTGGCAAAGGACTTAGGCTGTACCATCGGCTTTGTCAGCAATGTGGAAAACAACCGGGCAAAACTTAATCTAAAAGTACTGTCCTACTATTCCAAAATATGCCACGTATCCATTGATTCGCTGCTGAATGTAGGCGAGGGCAGCAACGCCCCTGATAAGAGGGAAACCCTGTTAAACGAAGAGCTGCTCCGGGTGTTCCGTACCTTTTCCTTAGAGGAGCGCGAAAAAATTATAAAAATGCTACAGGTCTGGAAGGAAAATTCATAGCAACAAAAATGAGGCTGTCAACGACAACCTCATTTTCCTTATCTGCCCGCCAGAGTCTGGCGGATAATTGCTCGTTTCAGTGCTAACTCCGCACGGTTCATATCAATCCCGGAACCCTCTTCAATCCTGCGTTTCGCCCGGATTTCTGCTTCCTTTGCACGATTTGCATCAATCTCCTCCGGCCATTCCACACTCTCTGCCAGTATCGTAACCGAATCCTGTAGAATCTGGATAAATCCGGACATCAATGCCGCTTCCTTCACCGTATCCTTCTCATGGATTCTAAGAACTCCCGGTGCAATAATCGCTGTCAACGGAATATGATTCGGATAAACGCCCATATCACCCTCTGTTGTGGTAAATTCCAGAAATGAGGATTCCCCTTCATAAAATATACGCTCAGGAGCCACGATTTTCAATTTCATACTATCTGCCATGCGTATTCTCCTTTTTCGCTATTTTACCTTTGCAAGTACATCATCAATGGTACCTGCATTTAAGAAATATCCTTCCGGAATGTCATCATGCTTACCCTCGATAATCTCTTTAAATCCACGAATCGTCTCTGCCACCGGAACATATTTACCTGTTGTACCGGTAAACTGCTCTGCCACGAAGAATGGCTGGGATAAAAATCTCTGTACCTTTCTGGCACGGGATACCACCAGCTTATCCTCTTCTGATAATTCATCCATACCAAGAATTGCAATGATATCCTGTAACTCTTTATACTTCTGCAGGATTTCCTGTACGCCACGGGCAACCTGGTAATGCTCCTCACCCACAATCTTCGGGTCCAGAATTCTGGAGGTAGACTCCAGCGGGTCAACCGCAGGATAAATACCCAGCTCTACAATCGAACGGGAAAGTACAGTGGTTGCATCCAGATGTGCAAAGGTTGTAGCCGGAGCCGGGTCGGTTAAGTCATCTGCCGGCACATATACAGCCTGAACCGATGTAATGGAACCGTTCTTTGTGGAAGTGATACGCTCCTGCAAAGCGCCCATCTCTGTCTGGAGAGTTGGCTGGTAACCAACGGCTGACGGCACACGGCCAAGCAGTGCAGAAACCTCCGAACCAGCCTGGGTAAAACGGAAAATATTATCAATGAAGAGCAGCACATCCTTACCACCCTGGTCACGGAAATACTCCGCCATGGTAAGACCGGTCAAGCCGACTCTCATTCTCGCTCCAGGCGGCTCATTCATCTGACCAAACACCATGGTTGTCTTATTGATAACGCCGGATTCTGTCATTTCATTATATAAGTCGTTACCCTCACGGGTACGCTCTCCTACACCGGTAAATACTGAATATCCACCATGCTCTGTTGCAATATTACGAATCAGCTCCTGGATTAATACGGTTTTACCTACACCGGCACCACCAAACAGTCCAATTTTACCACCCTTCTGATAAGGACAGAGCAAATCTACCACCTTGATACCAGTCTCTAAAATCTCCGTATCCGTTGCCTGCTCAGAAAATTCCGGAGCTTTTCTGTGAATCGGAAAATGCTCTTTACAATCCGGAGCCGGCTTATTATCAATTGGCTGACCCAATACATTAAACATACGTCCCAATGTATTTTCACCCACCGGCACAGTAATCGGTGCCCCGGTAGCGACAGCCTCCATGCCACGTACCAGACCGTCTGTTGGTCCCATGGCAATACATTTTACTGTATCATCACCTAAGTGCTGGGAAACCTCTACGGTTAATTCCCCACCGTCCCTGGTTGCAATGGTAATGGCATCATTAATCTCAGGAAGCTTTCCTTCGCTGAACTTAATATCCAATACGGCACCAATAATCTGGGTGATTTTACCGACATTCTTTTCTGCCATATATTTTTCTCCTTATTTTTTCTTTTTTCTACAGGTAATTGCATGGATTCGCAATTGCCTGTCCTATTCCCTTTTATTATGCTATTTCCTAATCAGGAGATAGCCTCCGCACCCGCTATAATCTCGGTAAGCTCCTGTGTGATAGAGCTCTGGCGTGCACGGTTATATTTCAGGGATAAATCGGCAATCATGTCATCCGCATTTTTCGTTGCAGAATCCATCGCCTGCATACGGGCACCGTTTTCACTGGCAACTGCCTCAACAAATGCACCGTACAGTATATTGTTCATATATTTTGGAATAATCATATCCAAAGCTTCATCTGCCTCAGGCTCATAATTCATCGGTGTCAGGACATCAATCTCCACATCCTGCATAATTTCATCTACATCAATAGGCAAAAGCTTTATTAACTTGGGTTCCTGCACCACTGTATTTTTAAAACTCGTATATGCAAGATAGATTTCTCCCACTTCGCCATTTTCATAGGATGCAAGCACATTTTTACCTATATGGATAGCATCACCATATAAGGGCTCATTCATGACCTCGGAATAGTCCCCTACAATAGAAAAACCCTTTCTAAAAAGTCCCTCCAGGCCCTTTTTGCCCAATGCATAAATGTCTGTATCCTCGGGAGTAAATGCCGCTGCAATTTCCTTTACAATATTGTTGTTATAACCGCCTGCAAGACCTCTGTTAGAGGTTATGGCAATCACTGCCTTTCTCTCAGATGCATTTGGTTTTAAATACCGGTGGTCAATCTTTCCGGTTCTTGCAAGAATCGAGCACATGGTATCATACAGCATTGTAAAATACGGCTTATTACTCTCTGCCCTGGTTTTTGCTTTTTGAAGCTTAACGGTGGAAACCAGTTTCATTGCCTTGGTAATCTGACCCGTACTGGCAACGCTCTCTTTCCGCCTTTTAATATCTCTCATAGATGCCAAGACAATTCACCTCTTTCTTAATCTGCTCCTACAATCGTCAACTCTGTGTCTGTGTTCTGACTGCTTTGTCATCCACATGGTTCACCTTACCGTTGCTCCTTGTAGGCGGTGATTGCCTTGTCAAGCAGCTCCTCAATTTCCGGTGTCAGCTTCTTTACCTCACGAATCTGGCTGAAAATCTCCGGATACTGGGTATCCACAAATTCAAACAGACCCTTTTCAAAATCAAGAATTTCCTCAACCGGAACGTCAATCAGATAACGCTTCGTCGCCGCATAAATAATAACTACCTGCTTTTCAACCGCCATTGGCTTATACTGCGGCTGCTTTAACATTTCCTTAATTCTCTCGCCCTGAGCAAGTCTGTCCTTGGTATCCGCATCTAATTCGGAACCAAACTGGGCAAACGCTGCCAGCTCCCGGTACTGGGCAAGCTCTGTACGGATTGGAGCCGCAATTTTCTTCATGGCGCCAATCTGTGCGGCACCACCAACACGGGATACCGATAAGCCTGCATTAATGGCAGGGCGGAAACCTGCATTAAACATTTCTGTTTCCAGATAAATCTGTCCGTCTGTTATAGAAATAACATTGGTTGGGATATATGCCGATACATCTCCTGCCTGAGTCTCGATAATAGGAAGCGCCGTTAAAGAACCTCCTCCTAATTCATCATTTAACTTTGCAGCACGCTCCAGCAGTCTGGAATGTAAATAAAATACATCACCAGGATAAGCCTCACGTCCAGGCGGTCTTCTGAGCAGTAAGGAAAGTGTACGGTATGCCGTAGCATGCTTGCTCAAATCATCATATATCACCAATACATCCTTTCCATTCTCCATCCACTCCTCACCAATCGCACAGCCGGCATATGGAGCAATGTACTGAAGCGGTGCCAGCTCAGAAGCGGTTGATGCAACAACAGTTGTATAATCCATGGCACCATACTCCGTTAAGGATTTTACAATGTTGGCAACCGTGGAAGCCTTCTGTCCAATGGCAACATAGATACAGTATACACCCTGTCCCTTCTGATTAATGATGGTATCAATTGCGATGGCTGTCTTACCTGTCTGACGGTCACCGATAATTAACTCTCTCTGTCCTCTTCCGATTGGAACCATGGCATCAATTGCCTTGATACCTGTCTGCAGCGGTGTATCTACTGACTTTCTGGAAATAACACCAGAGGCAACTCTCTCAATCGGTCTGGTTTTATCCGATTGAATTGGTCCCTTACCGTCAATTGGCTGACCCAATGCATTGACAACACGTCCCAGCATTGCATCACCAACCGGAACCTCAACCACACGTCCTGTGGTCTTAACGGTATCTCCTTCGTTGATATTCTTATTGGCGCCCAGTAAAACGGCACCCACATTATCTTCCTCCAGGTTCATTACCATTCCGTAAACTTCCCCAGGGAATTCCAACAGCTCGCCCTGCATTGCATTTTCCAGGCCATGCACCCGGGCAATACCATCTGCCACCTGAATAACAGTACCAACTTCGGAGGTTTCTAATTCCTTAGAATAATTTTTAATCTGTTCTTTTATCACAGAACTGATTTCTTCTGGTTTTAAATTCATGGAAAATTAGCACCTTCTCTCTGTCTTTATAATAGGGATTTTGATAAATTTGCAATCTGTGTCTTCAGACTGCTGTCCACCACCGTATCCGAAATCCGGATTACCAGACCACCAATCAGATTCTTATCCACCTGATAGATGCCCTCAATCTCCCGGTATTTTGTGGTGTCAAGAAGCTTCCGCTCAATTTTGTCTTTCTGCTCCCTGTTAAGCTCTACAGCAGAGGAAATGTATGCAATACCGATACCCTTTTCCTCCTTAATTGCCGCAATCACATAATCAAATACTGGAACAAAATCCTTTAAATGACCCTTATCAATCAACATCGTCATAAGACCTGTAATCTCATCGGATATCTTACCCTTATAGATATTCTCGATTACATTAATCTTTTCTTCCTTTTCGATGTTTGGGTGAAGCAAAAGCTTATTTAACTCTTCGTTTTCAAGAAACGTCTGCTTTACAAAAAGTACTTCTTCTAATATGGTGTCTAAGGCGTTCTTCTCCATAGCCACTTCAAAAAGCGCACTTCCATAGGTTTTACTTACCTGCTTAGCCATGTACTACCACCCATTTCCTTCAAAGTGTCCTCAATTAAAGCATCCTGCTTGCTCTCGTCAATCTGCTGCTCAATTATCTTTGCAGCCATGGCAGTTGCCACACGAACAATCTCCCTGCGCATATCATCGGATACCTTGCTCTTCTCCAGCTCGATTTCCTGACTGGCGCGGTTCATTATTCTGTCAGCCTCTGCATTTGCCTCTTCCACAATCTCTGCTTCCCGTTTCTGAGCCTTCTTACGGGCTTCCGCCAGGATTTCTTCTCTTTCTTTTTCTATTGATTTGAGTTTCTCGTCGTATTCTGCCTTTAATGCGGCAGCCTCCTCTTTGTCCTTTGCGGCGGACTCAATATCATTTTTTATCTTCTCTGTTCTATTATTAAGCACTTTTTTAACCGGCTCAAATAATACATTAGAAAGGAAGAAGAAGAGGATAAATATTGCGATACCCTGGATGATGACATCGTTAATCAACTGAGCATTTAACTCAAAAATATGTCCCTCGGTTAACAACATTGTCTGACTTCCGAGTTCTAATATCGTGTTCATCAAAGAGCTATCCTCCTTTCACTAGATTCTTGTTTGTTACATTCGTTATAATGCCTGCCTACAGTTTTAAGAATCTAGATAACATCGGATTACCATACATTAACAGCAATGCAACAACCAGACCGTAAAGACCTGTTGTCTCTGCTACCGCCTGTCCCAAAAGCATGGTTGACATGATATCACCCTTTGCTCCCGGATTACGGCCTACTGCCGCTGCACCCTGACCAGCTGCATATCCCTGTCCAATACCAGGTCCGATACCTGCAATCATCGCTAAACCTGCACCAATTGTTGAACAAGCTAAAATTAAACCTTCGTTTGTAATGTTTCCCATATGATTATACCTCCATAAATATTAATGTTGAAAAACCCCTTTTTCTGAAAAATGGTTCTTCGGATAGATTTTTAAATTTTCAGGTATTAGTCCCCGTCTATTTTCTGGGTTATAAATACCATTGTTAACATTGCAAATACATATGCCTGTATCGCACCTGAAAACAGGTCGAAATATACATGCAATGCTGCCGGAATACCGATTTTGGCAAAAATAGGCAACAGTCCATAATAGAGCGCCATCATAACCGTACCAGCCATAACGTTACCAAACAAACGCAGAGACATGGAAACCGGAGTGGCAATCTCGCCGATTAAATTAATCGGAAACAGAAACCATATCGGCTGAAACAGTCCCGTAATCGCACCAAGCTTATTATATTTAATGTTGTTATACTGTATCATAACAAATGTAATAAGTGCTAAGCTGAATGTGGTTCCGTAATCGGCAGTCGGTGGCCGAAGACCAAACAGACCGGAAATGTTACTTAAAAGTATGAATAAAAACAAGGTTCCTACATAATTCATGTATTTTTTACCATGCTGTCCCATGGACGAATCTACAAAGCCCTGCAGGGTTTCAACCGCAAATTCCACCACATTTTGAAGACCCGTTGGCACTTCTTGTGCATGCATGATTTTCTTCCTTGCAACCAGTGCAAATATCATAATTGTGATAATGATAATAAACATACAGACATGCGACGTTGTAATGTAAACCGTCTGTCCCATAAATTTATATGCCAGCAAATGATGAATGGAAAAATCTACATCTCCATCGGCTGCTAACAGCATCGGTACCATTCCATAACCCATTCTTTCACCTTCCTTTCTCTTGTATTCTTGTTAAACGAAAAATCCTTGCTCTTTTCGTTTTTCTATCAGCAGTAAGTCAAACCCCCGCTTTACAGATGCTTGATTTACCGCTGATAAAATATATTAAAAAGCAGTTTCCTGCCTTTCAATAACCGTTATTACTCTAATTCCTCATCCATGGTTAACTTCGTCACAAAATCCTCCGGATACAGGCGCTTTAACAGCTTGGGTGCAATAAAAGCCCCCATTTTCAGCCCCAGCATACCTAAAATAACCGCAATAAAGTTAAACTGCTCCACCATCAAAGCAATCACCATGGCAGCCAGCATCACTGCCAGCCGCAAAAAACTCTGCCGTCTCGTATATTTAACTGCCTGTTCCTGGGGTAAATCCAAAGCCCTGTCAAGAGTCTTTGCCATATGAATTATGAGAAAAATTGCGACAACCACACCAAATAACAACCCCAACGTATAGGAAAATAAATCCTCTGAAAAGAAAAATCCTACCAGCTCAATCAATACTGCATATATACCTATTCCAATTAAAAAGCCAATTATGGTTTCTTTCACCTGGCTCATACATTCACTCCTCAATATGCCTCTACAAAACACGCACTGTCTACATATGGTATATTTCCCATTTATTACACCTATTATGCTATCTGTCACTACTTGCCAATTATACTAATTTTTCCGGCATATGTCCATGAAAATACTGTTTTTTTTAAATGTTTTTTCTATTTTTGTACAGGATATTTGTACAAAATCACAAAAAAATCTATCTTTTATTCTTCCTTTTCCTTAGAATCAAACAGACTCTTTTTCCCAAGAAATCTGCAAATTACATTGTAACAGGCTTTATATCCCCCTGCCACACCCAAAATGAGGAAAAAAACAAATAAATTTGTTCCCAGCAAAGCATCTATACCATATCCAATCACACCACAGATTAATATTGCTGTCAGCATGGAGATGGCAAGCTGGGATATAAGCGCCAGCATTTTCATATAATTAATCCTCTTCTAACATGTTAACTCTGCGTACATGGCGCTCCTCATTTGAGAACGGTGTATCCAGAAAGGTGTCCACAATCTTCAGAGCCAGCCCAGGTCCAATCACCCTTGCTCCCATTGCCAGCATATTGGCATTATTATGTTCCCTTGTTGCCTCTGCGCTAAAACAATCATGGCAAAGAGCCGCCCGGATTCCTTTTACCTTATTTGCTGCAATGGAAATTCCGATTCCCGTACCACAGATAAGAATGCCCGTCTCACATTCCCCACTGGCAACCGCCCTTGCAGCCTTTTTTGCATATTCCGGATAGTCCGCAGATTCTTCAGAATAGCATCCAAAATCCCTGTATTCAAAGCCCCTCTTCTCCAAATGTCTCTTCACTTCCTGCATCAATAAATATCCACCATGGTCACAACCCAATGCTATCATCCTTAACTACCATCCCTTCACTAAATTTATACATATCTTTTTTTATTATAAACGCGAGCCTCTTTTTTTACAACATCCTTTTACCACACTGTACAAAGATTACATCATACAGGTTGCCGTTCCCGCCTGCCTGGTGCTGGCCTTCTCGAAAAGGAGTACATAATTTTACTATCGGAAGCTATAAATATATCTATGCCTTTTGCATATGGTACAGTGTATCAGCCAGCCATGTATAGCAGGATGATTTTTGCAATCAACTAGCTTCCTTAGAAAGCTGCTGTTTTTATAGGCATTTGCCACGTGCGTCCGAAGTGATTGTCTGAATGCCACACAGTGGTTCTCATTGGTTTGCAGACACGCTTTTGCTTCGCTGCCGTCAGCGCCAGGCAGAAGGAAAGGGTAATACGTCACACCCGTATTACCCTTTGTCCTGCCGCCTTTAACAGCCGGTTCATAATCGCATAGGAAAGCCCTTCTCCACGAAAGCTTTCCGCATAAATATAATCAACCCCTGCAGCATCAAAATCCCGCAAAGCCGCATAAAGTCCCGCTGCCACAGTGCTGCTCTCCTTCCGGTCACCCACACAGATAACAATGTCCGCAAAATCTGTATAACAGGAAATGGTCTCCCGGGGTGCCATAATTCCCACCCGGAAACCCGCTGCTCTCTTTTCCGATGCCAGTGCACAAATTTTATCAATTACCGGCTGCTGTATCTGCTTTAATGTCCCGGCCTCCTCCGCAGTCTGAAGACTTTTTTGCTCTCCTTCGCCCGTCCCACTTCGCTCCACCAAAGTCATTTCACCCTTTGGCGCATAATGAGTATATTTCATACCGGGAGCCTTCGGGCGGAATCCCTCCATCGGTTTTTCCAGAGCCGGGTCTATGGCAACCTGCCCAACAATCTGCTCTAACATATTCTTTGTAATAAATCCCGGCCGGAGTATTGTGGGAACCTCTCCGCTTACGTCTACAATGGTGGACTCAATACCAATTCCCACTGCTCCACCATCCACAATATACTCAATCCTTCCCATCATATCCTCTGCCACATGCTCTGCCCTAGTGGGAGAGGGACGCCCGGATATGTTAGCGCTGGGAGCTGCCACATAAACGCCGGACTGCCGGATTAACTGTAGCGCCGCGGGATGGGACGGCATACGAATGGCTACCGTATCAAGTCCTCCCGTAGTCCCATAGGGTACTGCCTTTTTTTTCGGAAGAATAATGGTGAGGGGACCTGGCCAGAATGCCTGCACAAGCATATATGCATCCTCATTGGGGTAAGCAATTTCCTCCATATCCTCTACCCTTGCAATATGCACAATCAGCGGGTTATCAGAGGGACGCCCCTTTGCCTCATAGATTCTTCTGGCAGCTGTCTCCTGTAATGCATCTGCTCCCAGACCATATACAGTTTCTGTTGGAAATGCCACCAATCCTCCATTTTTCAGACAACCAGCCGGTTCCTTTAACCGGCTGGCGAGCTCCTTTTCATCTTTTATATTTTTTACGTCTACAAGCTTCGTCTGCATATTACTTTACTGTAACCTTCTTAACCGCTGTATAACTTCCGTACAGCTTTTTTCCGCTCTTTGTCAGATAAGGACGCATTTTTACATAGTATGTGCCCTTTTTCAGCTTCTTTTTAATATATTTTGTCTTTGTTTTACTGGTTATTGTGGCAAGTGTCTTATATCCGCTGCTCTTACTCTTTGAATAATATATTGCATATCCGGATGCGGCATTATTTTTCTTCCATCGCACGGTTATCTTCTTCTTGCCGCCTGTCACCTTAAAGCTTTTAACCTTAGACGGACCCACAGTCACCTTACAGCTAAGGGTTTTTGTCTTACTGCCGGCAACAAATTTCGCTTTGATTGTTGCCGTTCCATATGCCTTTGCCTTCACCTTTCCACTGCTGGAGACCGTTGCCACCTTCTTATTGGAAGAGGTCCAGGTTATCTTTCTCTTTACAGAAGATGGTGAAACCTTTAATGAAAGGGTTGCAGAGCTTCCCTTGGAAATCCCCAGAGTCTTACTGCTTAATTTGTAGGTTGTCTTCTGGGTTGTGTTATCCGTATATGCCTTGATTCGGAGATTACAGGTATTACCGGCTCCCATATGCGTATAATCTCCACAGTCATACCACTTCTTATCCATGTAGATATATCCCTGTGACTTTCCCACTGCTGTCGGGAAGGATATCCATCCGGCATTGTACTGGCTCTCACATGCCATTGATACAGTTCCTCCGTTTGCGGCACGCAATGTAATAACAACAGAATATTTTTCTCCTGCCGTCAGAGTAACAGGTGAATTCAACACAATCTGATTGTAACCAGCCTGGGTAAGCGTACCCGTCTGTGGCTTCGAGAACATAGCCTTACCCTTTGTAGGATTAGAACTGCTGGTAACACCTGTGTATATCTGCAGGCTGTAGCTTACGTTTGTTGTGAGAACATCTACACCAACTGCTTTTAATATCTCATTGTAACCGGACTTAGATGCCTTTGTTTTAAATACATTGGCACAGGTAGTTCCACTGTTGAGTCTCAAACTGAATGCCGGATTACCTGTTCCATCATACTGGTAATTATTATCATATGTCTGGGATGCCTTAACCATATCATAGGCTACAATTTCACGAAGACTGGCATCCTCATAGGAAACATACATATATCCATAGTCGCCAAGCGGCTTTCCCTGATAGGTTGCTCCATAGCTGTTCTTTACAATCCACGCACCGTTACTCTTTGGTCGGCTGCTGCTGTTAAAATTCATTCTGGAGTAGTTATCATCCCAGCCTACAATTGCCACTGCATGGTTTCCGTCCGCTTTCGGGCAATAGTATGCACCGGTTGTCAGATTCCAATATGAATTATCCATATATATGCCGGAAGCAACTGCACCATAATCCATAATCGCCTGCTTTACGGTATTCACACTATAATTGAAAAAATATGTATTCGCCACCTTATAATCACTCTTGTAGCAGGCACTTGCCGGCAAAGCCTTCGGTGAATACGCCCCGCTGGCATCATCCTCTGATGTTGTTTCCTTTATCACACCTGACCAGGTTGCCAATGCCAGCGCTGTTCCCTGCAGAGTACCTCCGTTCATTGCCCATGTACTATTTGTGTTTAAATTGGCATCCCCTGCTGTATAGCCAACCGGGTCTGTTGCTCTGTTATAGAAAAAATAAGCCAGATGGTTTTCTGATAAATTGACGTTCTCATTCTCATATCCCTTTTTTATCAGGTTGCCCTCAATGGCCGCAATAGTTGAAAATGCCCAACAGGTATTGGTGCTTCCCTGGTCTTCAACCCTGTTTGATACCTTTTTTGTAATTCTCGGGTCGTATTTCGCAGCAAAGGAGGCTCCCCTTCTGGTTAATGCGGCATTGCTTCCATCCTCAATATCCGCTCCATAAAACTCATTATCAAATATAGGATGTCCTGCTACCGTACCTACCTGCCGGCTTGCTGCCTGGGAAGGAAATGCCCCCATTCCAGCTATGCACAACCCTATCCCCAAGGTTAAAAGCGTTTTTTTCATCCAGCTTCCTGCTGCTTTCCAATTCTTTTTTACCATAAATCCATTCTCCTCTTCTTAAATACCTGCCATAACTCTGCCATATTTATAAAATGCATCCCTGTAAACAGATATACTTATTTTCACTATACCATGATTTAAATATCACTGCAAGATTTTATAATATGTCTGTCATACAGAGCTTTTGCATAACATATCTTAAAATAAGAATAGCCATTCCGAGTGTAAAATGCATGAAAAAAAATTATATGCTGGTTTTAAGCTTTTATCTCTGTCTTATCGCATTATTGACCTTATACAAAAATTATAGTTCCCCTGCTTTTTCACAAAATAAGGACAAAAAAATTATTGTAATCGACGTAGGACACGGAGGTTCCGACCCTGGAAAGGTCAGCTCAGACGGTATTAAGGAAAAGGACGTCAACCTACAGATTGCACTCTATCTTAAGGACTATCTGATTGCCCAGGATTACACCGTATATATGACGAGAGAAACGGACTGTGGATTATATGACAGCAATGTCAAGAATAAGAAAACCTCCGATTTGAACAACCGTATCCAGTTTTTCAAGGATAAAAATCCTTTCTGTGTCATCAGTATTCACCAGAACAGCTACCCCGACACAATTCAGCACGGAGCACAGACCTTCTATTTTACTGGAAGCGCTGAGGGAAAACTATTTGCAGAGGCTGTTCAGGCTTCCCTGTTAAAATTTGATGAAACCAACACCCGGCAGATAAAATCCTCTGACAGCTACTATCTGTTAAAGCATTCTCCGGTTCCTTCTATAATAGTAGAATGCGGTTTTTTGTCCAACCCGGAAGAAACCGCAAAGCTCACAGATGCCAATTACCAGAAGCAGCTTGCCTATGCCATCAGCCTTGGCATCTGCAGCTATGCAAAATGACAGACATAATCAAAACGGACTGCCCGAAAGGACAGTCCTTCTCATACATAATGTACTTATTCTTTTATCTTATTCCACTAGTTTTGCTAGTACTCTAAATCTCATTTTATCTGTTGCACCCCTTATTTATCTCTACATCCCTCCTTATCTCTGATTTTATCTGTTGTCAGACTTCCCCCACTGTGCATATGTGATGTATAACATGGAAGTCCTGCGAGTCTCCTTCTGAAAATTATTCCATTACAGCTAACAGAGCAATCCGGATTGTGCTTAAAGCGAACTCTATTAAGAAACTCTACATAAACTATACTAGACCCATTTATCAGATGCAATTAACAGACCATGAAATATTCTTATTATACTTTGAACAATTTTAAAAAATTTTTCAAAAATATAAAAATATTACCATATTAAACAGATAAATATATTCATAAAGCACCAGACAAAATTATGTATTTTTCATGAACTACTTTACTTGTCATTATTTTATGGTAAACTATAGCTAGTGAATTTTTCTTTAATAGCCATTTATAACTAATCATTTTTTAGTTAAAAAACGATATACTAATTGTAGTAAAATATTATTTTTTGCATTGCAATTAAAAGAAAAATGTGCTATTGTGAATGACACATTTTTATCTGGTTTTTTATTGTAATAACATTTTTATACAATTGTTGTTACTGCTTATTATAAAAGGAGATGATTCTATGAAGTTAGAACGACTAAGCGAGAATCAGATTCGCTGCACGCTGAACAAGGCTGACCTGGCAGACAGGGAATTACTTTTAAATGAGTTAGCCTATGGAACAGACAAGGCAAAAGAATTATTCCGGGACATGATGGCGCAGGCTGCCGATGAGCTTGGATTTGAAGTCAATGACATCCCGTTAATGATTGAAGCGATTCCTGTTTCCCCGGACTGTCTGATATTAATTATAACAAAGGTGGAAGACCCGGAGGAATTAGATACCCGCTTTTCCAGATTTTCCAAATACACGGATATTGAAATTGACGATTCAGAGGACAGCTCTTATGATGATTTGGAAGAAAAAGATGAGGATAGTTTAGACCTCTTTAATAATGCAGCATCCTTAATGGAGACCATTACCGATATTGTAGAGAATATAGAACAGGTTAAAAAACAAACGGAATCCGGTCAAAATTCAGGCTTTATTCCTTTATCCGCTGCCATCAGGGAAAACGTATCAAAGAAAAAGGCCGGCAAAACAAAAGAGAAGAAGGAAGAACCGGCTGTAAACTACAGGATTTTCTCATTCCAAAATATCAATGATATCAGCAAGGCTGCCGTGATGGTTGCTCCGATTTATCGTGATGATAATTCTCTATATAAGAGTCCTATTGATAATCACTATTATCTGATTGTCAACAACCAGTCTGGTGATATGGAAAATTACCAGCGTGTATGTAATCTGTTAAGTGAATATGGCACCAAGGTAAAATCAAACTATGGTATGCCTTACTATTTCGCAGAACATTTTAAAATTATTATTAAAAAGGATGCCATCCAGACTCTGGCAAGCATCTGATAACAAAAAATGCGGGTTTTCCGCATACAGACAGAAAAAGAGCTGTAAACCAGTAAACAGTAGAAATACCGGTATACAGCTCTTTTTTTATTCTCTGCCTCTAACAGCCTATGCTTCTTTTTTAGCAAGATACTCATTAATATCCTTCAACAATACCTCTACATCCATTCCATGAACCTGCGCTGCTTCCTCCAGGGTCTCTCCCTGGGCAGATGGACATCCTGGACAATGCATTCCGTTTGCCATTAAAATTGCTGCATTACCCGGGTCAATGGTAATAATCTCTCCAATTAACATATCTTTATTAACCGTCTGTGCCATAATATAATTCCTCCTATATATCATTTCTGTAGGGTTCGATAACCTATGAACCACTAAAGCCGATTACTAATAGTATTACCAAACGTAATTATTATAATCAGTTTGGTGATAAAATGCAACCTTTTAAGAATGGATACCTATCTTACCCCATCTGATACAGGTCTTATCAGGTCTGTATTTATCCCTTGGACAACATCTTGTGTATACAATCCTGCATCACTGCTAAATACTGATTTTTCATTGTTTTTTGCCCCTCTTTCATTTGATTACCCCCATTTTTTGTACTTAAAAAAGTACAAAATCAAAACATTTTTCCGTTGACGTGTATACAATATAAATCTATAATAAAGTCATGAGGATTTCACCGCTTGATAACGAGGTGAATTTCATAAATTTATATTACAAGGAGGATATTTTTAAATGAGATCAGAATGGAATGGTTTCACAGGTGGTAATTGGGAGAAGTTTGTAGATGTTCGTGACTTTATTCAGAAGAACTACACACCATATGAAGGTGATGATTCTTTCCTTTGCGGACCAACCCAGAACACCAAAGACTTATGGGCACAGGTAATGGATTTAACTAAGAAGGAAAGAGAAGCAGGCGGTGTTCTTGATATGGATACCAAGGTTGTTTCTACCTTAACTTCCCATGGTCCTGGATATCTTGACAAGGACAAGGAGACAATCGTAGGTTTCCAGACAGATAAGCCTTTCAAGAGAGGTATGAATGTATACGGTGGTCTCCGTATGGCTATGAAGGCTTGCGAGGATAACGGTTACAAGGTAGACGAAGAGATTGTGGATTTCTTCTCTAAGCACAGAAAAACACACAACGAAGGTGTATTCGATGTTTATGATGCAGAGATTAGAAAATGCCGTACAAACCACATTGTAACAGGTCTTCCGGATGCTTATGGACGTGGACGTATCATTGGTGACTACAGAAGAGTTGCTCTTTATGGTACAGATTTCTTAATCAAGGATAAGCAGGCTCAGAAGGAATCCTTCGGTACTGTTTACACAGATGATGTAATTCGTGGCAAGGAAGAGATTTCCGAGCAGATTAAGGCTCTGAAAGAGTTAACACAGATGGCTGCAGCTTACGGTTTTGATATTTCACAGCCAGCTAAGAACGTACAGGAAGCTATCCAGTGGACATATTTTGGATATTTAGGAGCAGTTAAAGAGCAGAATGGTGCTGCAATGTCACTTGGACGTACCGCTACCTTCTTAGATGTATATGCAGAGAGAGATTTAGCTGCAGGTACATTTACAGAGGAGCAGATTCAGGAGTTCATCGACCACTTCGTTATGAAGTTAAGATGCGTTAAGTTTGCCCGTACACCTGAGTACAACCAGATTTTCGCTGGTGACCCGGTTTGGGTAACTGAATCATTAGGTGGTATGGGTGTTGACGGACGTACACTGGTTTCTAAGATGAGCTTCCGTTATCTGAATACTTTGAACAACTTAGGTACTGCACCAGAACCAAACTTAACAGTTCTCTGGTCAACAAAAGCTCCTTTGGGATGGAAGCAGTTCTGTGCTAAGATGTCAATCAAGTCTTCTTCTATCCAGTATGAGAATGACGATATGATGAGACCTCTTCACGGTGATGACTACGGTATCGCTTGCTGTGTATCTTCCATGGTTATCGGTAAGGAAATGCAGTTCTTCGGCGCTCGTGCTAACCTGGCTAAATGCTTACTTTACGCTATCAACGGTGGTGTGGATGAGTGTACAGGTGTACAGGTAGGTCCTAAGTACCGTCCAGTTGAGGGTGACGTTCTCGACTATGATGATGTAATGGCTAAGTTTGATGACATGATGGAATGGTTAGCTAAGGTTTATGTAAGTGCACTGAACATCATTCACTATATGCATGACAAATATGCTTATGAAAGAATCCAGATGGCATTACATGACAGAGATGTTAAGAGATACTTCGCAACAGGTGTTGCTGGTCTTTCCATCGTAGCTGACTCCTTATCAGCAATCAAGTATGCTAAGGTTAAACCAATCCGTAACGAGCAGGGTATCGTAGTAAGCTATGAGACAGAGGGTGACTTCCCTAAATATGGTAACAATGATGACCGCGTAGATGAGATTGCAACCTATGTTGTAACTACATTCATGGATAAGATTAGAAAGAACCATGTATACAGAAATGGTGTTCCTACACAGTCAATTCTTACCATTACCTCTAACGTAACTTATGGTAAGAACACTGGTGATACACCTTGTGGTAGAAAACATGGTGCACCATTTGCTCCAGGTGCTAACCCACTTCACAAGAGAGATACTCATGGTGCAGTAGCTTCTTTAGCTTCTGTAGCTAAGATTCCATTTAAGGATGCACAGGATGGTATTTCCAATACCTTCTCTATCATCCCAGGTGCTCTTGGTAAGGAAGACCAGGTATTTGCTGGTGACATTGATATTGACTTAAGCAAATAATAAAGAGGTTTGTTATGACAGACAAAAATCAGGTAGATGATATTGTAACAATGTTAGACAATATGATGGGAAACGGACATGGACACGTTAATGTGTCCGTGGACGATTCCGTAGAAGCCGGTAAAAAATCGGCTGTAACAATGGGCTGTACCGACTGTGCAAAGGGGGATTTAGCCTGCAGCGTTCCCACTTTAATGGAAGGTATGGACGAAGAGTTAAGAGAAGAAAAGAAATAAGCGTTTCGCTAATAATCAAATTATAAGGAGGTTTTTACAATGGCAAGCAATTCACAGCAGATTGATAACTTAGTAAATATGTTAGATGGTTATGTAGAAGAAGGTGGATATCATCTTAATGTTAACGTATTAAACCGTGACACATTATTAGATGCCCAGAAGCATCCAGAGAATTATCCACAGTTAACAATCCGCGTTTCTGGTTATGCAGTTAACTTCATTAAGTTAACACCAGAACAGCAGAATGATGTAATCTCAAGAACATTCCACGAGAGCATGTAATGTATTAGGCGCATCATTTAAAAGAGGCAAGAGTTTCATGCTCCTGCCTCTTTTTAAAAAGGAGAAAATTATGGTTGGACATATTCATTCAATTGAGACCTGTGGCACTGTCGATGGACCGGGAATGCGTTATGTCGTATTTTTTAAAGGATGTCCCATGCGCTGCTTATACTGTCACAACCCTGACACCTGGGACCCAAAGGGCGGTGAGGAGCATACTGCAGAAGATTTGCTAAAACAGTACGATTCCCTAAAGCATTTCTACGCAAATGGCGGAATTACCGCTACCGGCGGCGAACCACTTATGCAGATTGATTTCCTGACAGAGTTATTTGAAAAAGCAAAAGAAAAGGGCATTCACACATGTCTGGATACCTCCGGAGTAATTTTTCACAGGGACAATCCGGATTTATTAGCCAAATTTGACCGTCTCATGAAGGTGACAGACCTTATTATGCTGGACATTAAACATATAAATCCGGAGGAACATGTAAAGCTTTGCAAACAGCCAAATGATAATATTTTGGACTTTGCAAAATATATTGATGAAAAGGGAATTGATATCTGGATTCGGCACGTCATTGTTAAGGGTATTACTTTAAATGATAACTATTTAGACGAATTGGGATACTTCATTGGAGGACTCCAGCATTTGAAAGCCTTGGATGTGTTACCATACCACAACATGGGTGAGGTAAAATACGAAAATTTAGGCATGGAATATCCACTGAAGGGTATGGAGCCTCTGACTAAGGATGATGCAATTTATGCCAGAGAGATTATTCTAAAGGCGGCAAAGCGCCGCAGACAGGATGATTTGGCTAAGGCATAAAACCTATGGCAAATATTTCTTTGTAAAAAAAACTTGCTATCTATATAGACTTGTTTTAAAATATACTTATTGAGGTATTTTACCAATAAGCAATAAAGTTCACTTAATAAAAGGAGGATAATGATTATGGCATTTGTAATTGGAGATAGTTGTGTATCTTGCGGTGCTTGTGCTGGCTCTTGCCCAGTTGGAGCAATCTCAGAGGGAGACGGCAAATTTGAAATTGATGCAACAGCTTGCATTTCCTGCGGTTCCTGTGCAGGAACCTGCCCTACCGGAGCAATTTCAGAAGAGTAATACTGCAAACAAAAAAGACCTGCCTGTAGGCGGGTCTTTTTTTGCCCTTCTATTTCCCTGATTTTAACCGAGGGGAAGGTGAGCAGAAATTTATCTCACATAACTGATAAATACATTTCCACTGTCCTTCACCTTTTCCTCAAACTCTTCCCGGGGTTCCACAATATCCGTGTCCTCTAACGGGTTAATATACCGGATTTTTTCTCCGTTATAGCTGGTTACCAGCACATAGGTTCCGTCTGCAAATCTCGTAATAACCGGTGCATCCTTACAGAGATAATACAGTCCGTTCTCAAAATCACAGCCTGTAATATCCGTTCCCTGCCGCCCGGTATATTTTAATATGATGTCCTCAATCGCCACATCATTTGCAATATCCTCCTGCATGGCGGAATACTCTGGATTCTTTTCCTCATAAATACCCATCATATAAATACAGGCAGCAAGCGTATCCGCTATATCGTCCACTGTATATATCTTAATCTTATCTGCAACGGTATGGTAATCCTTTACTGCAATCTTACGCCACACAATCACACCATTTTCATCCAATACCACACCTGCGTTTTCATAGGCAGCCCGTACCGCTTCGTTCAGGCTTAAATAATCCGTCATATATTTTCCCTGTCCATAGGCATAGAATTTCCTATTGGTATGGTCAAAGGTAATCTTCACTGTTGTGTCATCCTCATTTACTGCCGTTTTGGTAATCATCAGCTTCGGCTTTGCCGTTACATAAATATAATCCGGAAATGCCATATAAAGCTGGTTATACGCCTTATCGGTATACTTATAAAGCGTGGTTATTTTGTCATCCGATTCCTCTTCTTTATAGGTAATAAAATCCTGGGTGGTTGGCTCAAACCCGCCGTTAATCTTGCGCACCCTGTCTAAATAAACGACTCCGTCCTTTGCTGTTGCATTAATCACATACACGCCCGTTGAACCATATGTCTTTACCACATTATTATCCTTATCAATAATATCAATTGTGGAAATCGGACAGGTAACAGTTTTATCCAGGGCTACTTCAATATCACCCTCCCGAATCCGTCCGAGAACCAAATCATCATCCACGAATCCAATGGTCTCCAGACGTTCACCTGCATTTGCCTGAATTTCTTTGCTTTCCTTGGTATCCAGATTCAAAACCGTTGCCATATCCGTCTCTTCCGGAAGTAAATGATTCGGATATCCAATTATGTGATTATCCTCTGATACCGCCAAATGCTCATTCAATACATCCTCAATAAAAATCTCTGACTTTAGTGTCTTGGTATCCACCTTTACAACACAGTCATTATCAAAATAATAAAATTCGCCCTCCGCATTTAGATAGAGCAGGGTTTCCATATCCTCCTTTAATATATTGTAGGGCTTATTATTTTCAATAAAGAGAATCTCCTGCATTTTATCCTTTTCTGCAGTAAATTTGTATACAGAGATACCCACTTTTCCCTCATGGGCACCCCGGTTCATATATCCATAAACCGCAAAGGTAATATCTCCCTCATCACTCATCCGCAATATCTTAATATTATTCTCATCATAAGTGACACGACTGTCTGTATAGTTGTCATCCTGGCAGAAACCATACACATTCGTTATGGTGCCTGCATTGTAATCATAATACCAGAGCTGTCTTGCCTGCACAAATGCCACCTTGCGCTCTTTATCACTGGTCATATACTGGTAATCCTCTTCATTGGTAACCCCGATTTTAAATAGATTGGACGTAGTATCCACATTATCTATAGTAAATAATGCCTCCTGGGTACGGTTATAATCCAGCAGATATACGTTATTTTCATCCACATACCGGACACGGTAGTCTTCCGTTACATAGTAATTTTCCAACACCTTATTTTCCGTAGCAGAAATCATATATTTCAGCTGTATAATTGCATAGCTGTCATCTATCTCTTTGATACTGGCAATTGGCTTCGTCAGTCTGGATGGCTCTAAATCTGCAAAGGTAATGGTATCAAAGCTGGAATGGATATCAATCTCTGACAGATACTCGTTATTGCCATCCTCATTTGGCTCAATACTTTTGGTAATCACTCCTTCCGCTTTTTCCTTGTCAAAGATAGAATTGTTAAAATTTTCAACAAATTCTAAAAGCTTGCCGGCATGAAAGTCATTCTCCACTACCACTCTTGTATAATAGCGGACCGCTGTCTCCTCGCCGGACATTCCCTTTAATACAAGAACATATTCCTGCAGCTCCTCTAACTCTGTGCGAAAGGTAATACGGATTTTATCATACCCATCGGCATGATTTAATTCCGTAACAGAACCATTTTCAATTAAATCGCCCTGATACTGGCTGCGAAGCTCATATTCATAGGTTCCATATGCCTCGCTGCCCTGGTCTGCCCACAATTCAACGGTCTGTCCATAGTCCATAGGGGTAATGGTGTCACGAAAATAGGTAGTGTCAACCTTACCGGTATATCCGTGCAGCGTATTGATAAAGCCATCATTATACCGCACATATACGATTGGCAGGGTTGCCTGCTCCATTTCTACGGAAACCTCCTCCACTCCTGCGTTGTTAATTTTATTAACAATAAAAACAGTACTTATGAAAATAAATATTAATATTAGTATTCTGGTAACGACTCTTCCGTCCATAGTATTCTCCTGTTTATCTCCTGAATCAATAGCTTGTCCAAATAATCATTCTATATTACTTTCACTATATATACAAATGAAAATCACTCTGTTCAAGTGATTTTCATTTTATTTTCTTATTTCATTGGGCAATTTTTAAATTTTCTACAAAATTTATCATGCCTTCTTCTTCTTACATACATCTCCTGACACACCATAACCTGTATCATATCTTTTATTTGGGATAGCTCTCTGTCACTTCCCTGAAAGGAAAACTGTTTAAAAATCTCATTTGCGATTCGATAAATGGTAACTGCATCCGGATACTGCACATACATGGGACTGCCCTCATATTCATAACGGTCCAGATATTCCTCCAAAATAGAGGCAATCAGCCTGACCTCTTTTGGATACAGACGCCTCAGATATTCATAATCCTTTAAGCAGAGCTCTTCTTCCTCTAAAAAATCCGGTTCACTTGGAAACAGTGAATCCAAATCATAATGTATTCCTCGCATATCCATAATCAATCTCCTTACATACTCCATATTATTACAATATGCTTACAGGAGGTTGATGGTTCCGAAAATCCTGTACCAATTCTTAAGCACAGCAATTTAAAGTAAAGAATCTGTCCGCAGAGAAATTATAACCCCTTTCTCCGCAGTCAGACTCTAAAATAAAAGCTTTTTATTCATCTCCGAAGGAAATACCCAGCATTCTTGCATTTTGTACAATACTGTCTTCCGGCGATACATATTTTAATTTGCCGGCAGATTCAGCAAGTGCGATGTCTGTCACATCATTGTCCTTCAATACAACCAGACGTCCATATTTCTCATCCTTAATCAGCTGTGCTGCATAAGCGCCAAATCTGGAGGAAAGGACACGGTCATATGCATCCGGACTTCCACCTCTCTGGGTATGTCCAGGAACTGCGATTCTAACCTCACAGCCACAGGTATCCTTAATCTGGTCTGCGATTTCATATGCAACGGACGGATACGGACGGTTTGCAATTTTTTCTTTTCTCTTCTTTTTCGGAAGCGCTGCATCCTCCTTGGAAATCGCACCCTCTGCCACTGCAATAATAGAAAATCCCTTACCGGCTTTACTTCTCTTTTCAATTGCCTTGCACACACTCTTAATATCATATGGTATCTCCGGAAGCAGAATTACATCCGCACCGCCGGCAATACCTGCATGTAATGTAATGTGTCCAACCTTATGTCCCATAATTTCCACAATAAATACCCGGTTATGGGAGGCAGCGGTTGTATGAATACAGTCAATTGCCGCAGTTGCAACATCAACAGCAGACTGGAAACCAAAGGTCATATCGGTTCCCCACAAATCATTGTCAATGGTTTTTGGCAGACCGATTACATTTAATCCCTCTTCACTTAATAAATTGGCTGTTTTCTGGGAACCATTTCCGCCTAATACCACAAGGCAGTCCAGCTTTAACTTCTTGTAGGTCTCCTTCATTGCCTTTACCTTATTGATACCATCCTCTGTTGGCTGATCCATCAATTTAAACGGCTGGCGGGAGCTGCCAAGAATCGTGCCGCCCTTTGTCAAAATACCCGAAAAATCAGAAGCCTTAAGAAGCTTGTAATTATTGCGGATTAATCCTTTATAGCCCTCTAAAAAGCCATAAATCTCAACGTCCTTATACATATTACAGAGACCCTTTACCACGCCTCTCATTGTGGCATTTAATGCCTGGCAGTCACCGCCGCTTGTCAACATTCCTATTCTTTTCATGCGCATACCTTCCTTTCTGCTTGTATCCTTTCGTATACACTCGCCGCCTGTTTTGTTTTTAACTGGTTCTATAAGCTGACCCTTCCCTCCAATGCACGAAGAAGGGTAACCTCATCAATACATTCCAAATCACCGCCCACCGGTATCCCGGAAGCAATTCTCGACACCTTAATGCCCGTTGGTTTTACCAGCTTGCTAATGTACATTGCCGTAATTTCTCCCTCTACACCGGAATTGGTAGCAATAATCAGTTCTTCCACATCTCCCCGGAGACGGACAATTAACTCCTTTAACCGGATATCGTCCTGGCTGATACCAAGCTTCGGCGAAATGGCACCGTGAAGCACATGATATACACCGTTATATTTGCCGGTGCGCTCGTAGGCTGCCAAATCTCTTGGTGTCTCCACAACCATAATGGTCTTCTTATCCCGGTTGTTTGAAGAACAAATCGGACAAACTTCCTTGTCCGTCAACGTATAACATTCTTTACAATATCTTACATTTTCTCTGGCTGTAATAATAGATTCGGACAATGACTTTACCTGGTCATGGGGCATATTAATAATATGGTATGCCAGCCGCTGGGCGGATTTGTGACCAATCCCCGGCAGTCTTCCCAATTCCTCCACCAGATGATTTACCTGTTCACTATACAAATCCATTAGAATGGAAGTCCTCCCAGTCCACCCATATTACCGGTAATCTTTGACATCTGTGTATTCTGGTCCTCCTCCTGCATGCGGAGCGCCTCATTGGTTGCCGCCATGATAAGGTCCTCTAACATCTCAATATCATCCGGGTCTACCACTTCAGGGTCTAAATGTACCTGCTGCACCTCTTTTTTTCCGGAGATAGTAACCTTAACTACACCGCCTCCGGCAGATGCCTCATAGGTCTTTTCCTCTAATTCCTTTGCCTGCTCCTCCATCTGCTTCTGCATTCTCTGAGCCTGCTTCATTAAATTATTCATGTTTCCCGGCATTCCTCCCGGGAATCCACCACCACGTTTTCCCATTTTTTAATATCCTCCTACATTTTATTCTATTACTATATCAAAATTAACCTTAGTTAAATTTACGCTTGCTATATCCTTTTCCTCTTTGTCCCCATTCATCTGACAGGTAAGCTCAACCGATTTGCCGGTCAGCTCCCCGATTGCCTCCTTCAGTGCATCCCGATGGGATTCCTTATTAAACTGCTTGTAACCATATTCACCCATCTCTGTTTTTCCAAAGGACAATACAATGGTTTTGTGGTCATGCCCCACGTTAACACTGGCTTCCCTTAACAGATTTGCAGTTGTAACGCCAATACGTTCCTTTAATTCCGGCTCTGTCTGAATCTGTCGGATACTATCCATAATCGCCTTCATATCCTCAATTTCCGCCGGCGTCAGTTCTTTTTTTAAAATCTCCTCCCGGTTAACAGGGGCTTTCTCTGCCTCATCTGCATCCACAGGCTTTCTTCTATCATTTTGTCCAGCCAGTACAGCCATCTGCTCTTCGCTCAGGGAGACCGCACCTTCCTCTACCTTCTTCTCCAATACCCGTATCCGGTCCAGAATAGAGTCCATATTATTTTCCATCTGCGGCATGGTCAGCTTAACAATGGCAAGCTCTAAGGTTACCCTTTTCTGGCTGGAATACCGGATTTGACCGGACATCTCTGAAAATATGCGTATATACCGCATTAAGGATTCCAAATCCACCTGGGCGGCAACCTGCCGCATGCTTTCCAGATTTTCGGTTGAAATATCCAGCTGGTCATTTACATGATCCGATGCCTTAATCAACAACAGATTCCGCATATACCATGTAAAGTCTGTCACAAACTGGGACAGCTCCCTTCCCTGCCAGACAATCTCATCAATAACCTCCAGCGCTTTCATGGTATCATTGGATGCGACATAACACATCAGCTGGTTAAACACCTCCACATCCACCGCACCCAATACCTCTAATACCTTTTCGTAGGTAAGGGTCTGCCCAAGATAAAAGGCAATACACTGGTCGAGAAGACTCAACGCATCACGCATAGAACCGTCTGCCGCCTTTGCAACATAACGGACTGCCTTCTCCTCCGCCTCTATTCCCTCTCTCTTCAGCAATTCCACCAGCCTGTCATAAATCGTATCCAGACTGATACGCCGGAAATCATATCTCTGGCATCTGGAAAGAATGGTAATAGGAATCTTATGGGCTTCCGTAGTCGCCAGAATAAATATGACATAAGAGGGCGGTTCCTCCAACGTCTTCAACAGTGCATTAAATGCTCCAATGGAAAGCATATGCACCTCATCAATGATATATACCTTATACTTACCCTCTGCCGGGGAGTACTGTACCTCTTCCCGGATATCACGAATGTTGTCTACACCATTATTTGATGCGGCATCAATCTCTATCACATTCAGCGAGCTGCCGTCACTGATTGCCTTACAGGCAGCACACTCGTTACAGGGGCTTCCATCCTCTAACGGATGCTCGCAATTTACTGCTTTTGCAAACAGCTTTGCCACTGTCGTCTTACCCGTTCCCCTTGTTCCACAAAACAGGTAGGCATGCCCCACACGGTCATGGGTTATCTGGTTTTTCAGGGTCGTGACCACATGCTCCTGTCCTTTTACTTCTTCAAATTCATCTGGTCTCCATTTACGGTATAGAGCCATGTATGACATATTGTTCACATCCTAACATATTTACACTTCTAAAACTGGAAAATTGTATCCAGCATCCGGAGCGTTTTAAAATTGCCCTTTGCAGATATCTCGCCCGCCATAAATCCCTTCTGGAACGTGATTTTACCTGCCAGAATATTATTCAGCATCGTTGTTGTTGTTCTTAATATTACATCTGCCTCATCCGTAGCAGCATAAAATGCTTTTATATGCTCCGGCGTTGCCTCTAAATGCAGGATTAAATCCTGGTCGGAAATAATAATTCCGTAGGATGCTGTAAAACCAGGCTCCGGCTTATAATGCTTGATAAATGCCGCAACTAACGTATCGGAATTGGAATCAATCGGGATTTCCCTTCCGCTTTCCTGACTGCCCTGCTCTGACTCCATATCCTTTGAATTCCCGCTGGAAAAATCCTCCAGCTCTTCGTCTGTCTGTTCACTGCCCAGCATTTTTTTGAACATATTGGACAGCTCTTCGATATCTTCCTTCTGCTGCTTTACATAGGACTCGTCACTCACAAACCGGGATAGCTGTTCACTTTCCTGCGGTGTTAAATCAATGGTTCTGGTCTTTAACAGATTTGTCTTTACCGCAAGGGTACTCGTAGGCAGGCTCTGGGTTTTCTGATGAATCGACCTGTACAGGGTTTCTGTCTTCTTTTCAATTATTTTGCTGTATTCCTCATTTTGTTCAAACTCATCCAGATTTTCCACATAAGCCGCCAAACCGGTAAGGGGTATGCCACCCAGTGTTTCCCATGCCTTTATAAGACTAAGCTCCGCATCTCTTTCCCCATAGGTGGTAGCCATAACCACCGGCAGCATATACATACTGCTCAGCTCCTGCTTATCCGCATACAGCCAGCACATATCCAGAAACTGCTGCATATAACCGCCGATTCCAAACCACTCCACTGTAGTTGCCAGAATTACTCCGTCTGCCTCCTTCAGTGTGGCTGGCAGCGTAGCAATTGCACTTTTATCTTCAAAGATATTATATCGGGTGACTTCCACACGTAACTCCTTTAATACCTCTGTCATCTTATTCAGTACATAAATCGCAGGGTCTTCTATAAGCCCTCTTCCACCATAGTAAATATTAATTTTCGTAGAACATCACCTCTTTTCGCATACTTATTGTAAGTATAGCTGAAATTATACTTTTTTACAACTTAAAATAATACAAAAATGGTACGCCGCAAGAGAAAAACAATGCAGGAGCCATCCCCTTCTTCTGGCAGCGTACCAATCACCATAAGTCTTTATATGTTTAAAGCAGTCTCTAATCTGCGTCTTTCAGCCTTCCGGAACCACAAAAAACTCATTCCGCACAATGGAAACAACATCCCCCTCCTTTAGCTTATAATCCCTTCCACTCTCAATTAATTTACCATTCAGATAGGTTCCGTTTGTGGAATTCAAATCAGACATATACAAGCCATCCTCTTTTCTTACAAGTCTGGCGTGCATCCGGCTGACACCATCTACCTTTAATACATAGTCGCAGTTTTCCTCCATACAGCCTAATACAACACTTTTTTCCCGGACATAGATTGTAGGATTTCTGTCCTTAATAACGGACATGAGACACAATATAGGCGGTTTTTTCTCCATAGCCTCCTGCTGTAAAAGAGTCGTCTCATTTTTAGCCCATGGGCTGTCCTCTCCATACTCCGGCAGACTTTCCAGATATGACTGCATAATCTCATCTACACTCTCATCCTTGGACATATGGGAATGAAGAAGCACTGCAGCTGCCATTATACCGATACTGATAATCAGATATTTGATACAGGTATACGTCAAAATATTACATAGCAGAAGAATAATTAACACTATATTTATAATAGCCAGAAAAACTATAGTAAACCGGAGCGCCCAGATAAAGAAGCCCTCATCCCGGACAGTAAAATCCTCTGTATCTTTTTCCTTAATCAGTTTACTGCTCACAGTCTCAAAAATTTCCTGGGAGGTTGATTTTGTTCTTGGTTCATCGGTATAGATATTATCCTCCCGTCCCAGTCTGTCCTTCCGGTATCGCACCAGCTGTGCTATTGTACATTCCGGATTTGTAACCATATTATAGAACTCCGAAAACAGCTCCCATGCCTCGTGATTTTTTTTGCCGACCTCCTCCATTATCTCAGCCAGAAAATCCTTATAATCTCCGTTGTCCTGCCCAAAATTTGGATTATAGCAGAAATCCATTTTTCCGGTATTTACATCAATAAATACCCTGTCCGTTTTCCATACAACTGCATCAAAATATAACAGATAGTCGTCCGTAACCTCCATTACTCCTATGATAGAAATTAACATATTTTTTACCTGAGATAATGTAAAAGGCATATGGTCCATAACCGTCTTCACCGTTGTGCGGTATTTAAGCCGATAATACAAAACCTGCTTTCCGTTAAACTCTCTTATCTCGTACTGTGAATAATAGGGTATAGGGCAATGCTGTACCATCCGGCTTTTATAACCCGTATCTATTTTGTCATTACATGGCACTACCATATAATGCTTAAATCCCTCCCTGAGAAATCGTACTGACTGCAAGCTGCCACCTCCTTATTTTTTCCGCTGGATTTCCAATATACCCCTTTAACTCCAGCTGCACATTAAAAAATTGTTCTGTTTTCTTCATTTGTATTATTCTGGTATTCCCCTGGTCTATTATGCCTATACCAGTATCTACATTCTTGATGTCGGACTTAGTTTTTATGTTATATTTGTATTCTACCATACTTTCCAGACAATTTCCAGATTCTATTTCAAATAGAACAAAAAAAATATAAAAATATACAATACCCAGAAAAATCGGTATAAGTAATGTGGCCTCAATCACTGCGCTTCCTTTGTTTTTTCTCTCTTTTGCCTGTAACATTCCATACCCCTCTCTTTTCTCCTATTATTATTTTTTTAATATTTTATTTAAAATCTTTACAAGTATCTTTTTTCATCTGCTGCATCTCTGACAAGCTCCCAAGCCCTTCACCTCATTCAGCTTTACCCTGTTTACAGTCCGTTTCAGCCCGCTGCACTCCCTCCGGTAATGAAACACTCTGCCGGTCTCTGACACATATATCTTATTTCCTGCATTTTTATCCCTTCCACAAAAGGTGCATGGCGTATAATTGTCCTTAGAACTTATGCTTATCTCTTTTACCTTTACGGATAAATGACTGCAGGCTCTGTGCCTGTGATACACCTCCTGATTGGGAGTTATATACACATATGTATCTATCTTTTCTTCTCTTCCATATCCCAGAAAAGCCTTTTGCTTTATGGAGTCCGATACCTTCATGTGATAGCTTCCCAAAAGCGGAATATGAATATTCACAAAATAACCTGCTCTCGCTGTAAATACTTTCTCATTTTCCTGATTCACTTCTATGCTTAATAAAATTCCATATTTCCCATTTTGAATTATTTTTTCCACATTGGCATCCTCACCCAAATATATATAAAACTGCTTTGTCAGAACGGCTGTATTTAGTATGGAACGGGTCTGGTTCCCTGTTTCGTCAAGCAGCTTTTCTTCCAGATAAGCGTATTGCGCTGTATAATCCGCCGCCTCTGCCAGACTCTGGTGAATATGCGCTTCTGCAAACAGAAGCATGATAAAATCTGCTATAGCCAGCATAAAAAATAAAAAAAGCGGTACCACCAGACATGCTTCCACCGTTGCAGAGCCTCTGTTTTGAATCCCCATACCATTTTCCTCCCAATTATATCTGCTATTTTTTCCCGGCAATTTTTCTCTCCTTACAAGATTACTATAACCTGGGTGATTGCGAAACTCATTATTTCAAAATGTGAGTTGTGCAAATGTAACAAATTTATGTTTGTAGGACATTTGAGAACGTCAGTGGTTGCATTGAGTACTTAGCGAGGTGTTTTCGAGCTTAGTACGAAAGTACACCTGCACACTTGGTGTGCAGAGTGTTACATTGCTTAGCACTGCTACGTTCTCAACTAAGTACAAACGGTCCGAAAAACATATTTGTTACATTTGTACAACGCAGGCTTTCAAAAAACGAGTTTCGCAATTTCTTATTACTATATCCATTTAAAAACTCTTATACAAAACATCTTGTTCATACTTGGAGATTATTTTACTGAAAGAACAAACCATACTCCCTGGGCTGTCTCATATAAGAGCTTGTAAAAAGATATAGTGTAAAATTTCTAATGAGGCTTTATCATAAAATTCCCGCCATTAATAGGCAATTTCTTCCTCAAAATAATATTCATAGGCTTCCTTCGTTTCCATAAGTTTAAATAACGGGTTTACCGTAATTTTTCCCTGTATCGTCATCTGTCCCACACAATTGGATATGTAAAAATCCGGGTCTTCCTTTTGTAAATTGAGTTCCATCATATCCAGCATTCTGGCATAAGCTGTATTCAATTTATCTCCATTTCTGCCAGCCAGCAAAAGCATCAGATACTCCTCATAATCAAGTCCGTTCACAGCCTGTTTGGCTTTTCCTGAGGAAAACAATTTTTTTAATTCTGTATTCCAGTTGTCTTTTGTCTTTATATAAGCAATTTTTTCTCCTGCCAGCAGGCCTTTCATCTCATACAAGGTTTCTCCATATGCCCAGCATCCCAGTAAAAGGTATTTTACCACCTCAATAAGTCCGCTTGTTCCAGTGGCAGTACAGATAGCTGCCGCCATTGTCAATGCTTCGCTTTTCTTTTCTGTATCTGTCAGAAGGTAAGCATAATTTATGGGCATGCGCAGCCATATCATTTCATTAATGACAGCCTCCAGATTGTCATAATCATTGGATTTTCCCTTTAAAATGTACTCCATCTCACACTTTGCAACCGAATCTTCCCTCTGGTTTACCGCATTGGAAAAATTACTGCTGACATAATCCACAAAGGCGGCCTGTTTTTTTAAACCATCAGAGTAATCTCTATCCGAAGCGTCCTTTATAATATTTTTGAGAAAGTCTATATTTTGAAAACTGGTATCCCGTTCTTTCTCCTTCTCTTCCTCATATCGGGCAGAGGGAGAATTACTGAAATCACGCTCCTCCTTTGAAATATGTCTGCCTGGTATTAAAAATGCAAGCACTCCGAATTTTAAAGATTCCTTTAGCGTTTCCCGCGGGTCATCCATCTCGTTTTCTTTACTCTGATTTTTCTTATTATTTTCCCGATTCGGGCTATTACTCTGCCCTTCTCCTGTATCCTCCTGTGGTAAATCCAGCTCTACCCCATTTATTTCTGTTTCCCTTGCGGCATCCGCAACATTATTTGTCTCCTGCTTTGTTTTCTCTGCCAGCCTCTTTATCCGGTTTACCAGACCGGATGTCCTCTCATAATCGGCAATCTGGTCCTTCAACAGCTTCATATCGTCTTCCAGTATATTTTTCTGGTCTGTCAGCATAATCTCTTCTATCTCAAACTGATAAATCCCCTTATTTGTTACTGATTCTCCATTTAGAGAGGAATCCAGATAATCCTTTATCCTTTCCTCTGCTGCTGCTTCACTCCCGGTTCCATATGTGGGCTCTATAAACAGCAGATGATACCGTTCAAACAATTCGCTGTTGTAATCTGCCATAATACTGGATTGCATACTATGAACACAGGCCATCATTTTCACCCTGCTCATATGGATTCTTACCACCTCCAGTGCAGTAAAGGTAAACAGTAATAATACGCTGATAATTAGGGAAAAAAATACAGTGGTCTGGCCTTTATTGTTCATAGTACACCTCCTGGTTCATTTTGCAGTTCACCGGCAGCATCCGGTATTCTTTTTTCCTTCTGTTTGTGTTTCTTAGCTCCTTTTCTGATACCGCTTAATAGATTTTCTTTGCCTTCTGGTTAATGGATTTCCAGATGCTCTCCACCAATGCTGTAATCTGCTCTTTGAAAATCAACACCATGGCAATCAGAACCACAATAATCAAAATGATTTCCACCACACCCATTCCGGACTCATCCCTAAGAAAATCTATCCATGCTTTCTTTAACCAACTCATAGGCCTCACCTCCTTTCTGCCTCTCGTTATTATATGCATTTGCGAAACTCTCTTAACTTTTCATTACAGTTGTGCAACATATACACTCCATAAGCAGGTACTTTGGAGCCGTCGGTGCTTACATGCCGTACTTTGGCGTGTTATGCACCGCTACGAGCGACAAGTAGCGCAAGCGTGCCTGCGTTGGATTGTATATGTTACACAACTGAAGAAAATGAAAATCAAGTTTCGCACTAGGAAAAGCTCAAAAATGCCGGTATCATAATCATCAGCATAATCACGATTAACAGTAAAATCATAGGCCCCAGCAGCTTTGTCCCCGCCTCTTCCCCATACCGTCTGGCAAGATTTTTTCGCTCCTCCAAGGCATTTAATTCCTCCTGTTCAAATATGGCAGTAAGCCCCATGGTGCCCCTCTTTACATTTTGCTCCAGCAAAGTCATCAGCTTAATATAGCAGGGAAGTTTTAGTCTTCTTCCCAGCTGGTAATATACCTGTTCTTCGGAAATACCCAGTGCCAGGCTCTGTCTTGCATACTTCAGCTCCCCAATCAGTACCTCCCTGTAATCCCTCTGTTTCATACGCTGTCCTTCTCTGTTCCTCTCATATTCTTCAATCAGCATTGCAAATATATTTTTTACCTGCATTCCTGCCCCCAGCAGTAATGCCAGTTCGTTTACAAACCAGGGAAAGCTTCTTTTTAACATCTCCTCTCTCTTCTTTTCCTGATTTTTTGCGGCTTCCCTCTCCCGAAGCAGCAATAATCCTGCAATTATAATACCGATAACCAGAACATGAAGAGATGACACCTGGTTTTCATCTGTCCTTGTAAGCTGTACACCGTTAATATTTGCCGGTAGGATAAATTGTTCCTCATATAACGCTTTGCTTTCCTTATTATTAATTTGCTCCTTTACCTCAGAAAACTGCTCCTGAAGGCTGCTCTCCTCCCTTGGAAAAACTACCATTTCATAAATCTGCTGTCTGCTCTCTTCCCCATACCATAAAACCACCTTCACCTGTGTGGTAATGCCCGTTTCCAGCTCCCGCTGCCCATAGCCTAATGCCATCAATTCCTCCCTTTTATTTTTTACCCTTCCCTCTCCGTCAATTAATGCATAATCTTCTGTCTGAAACTCCACATCAAAAGGATATTTTTCATAATCAAGGGAAAACTCCAAATCTTTGGTCACCCTTAAAAGGGTATCATTTTGCCCCTTCAGGTGCCCGTCAATATAAGCAAATGCCTCCTCCATTTTTTGTTCTTGCTGGTCTTTCGTAAGCCTTCTGGGACGGACATTTAATGTGACCATTTCCGTAGTATTTTCTTTTTCCAGTAAAAGCCCAATCTGTTTTTCATTTCCGGTATATCCCTCTTTTTCTATGACAATATCACCGCTTTCATTAACAAAAGTGAGATAAAAGCTGACCATATTCGTGACAAAGAGCAGGATAATCACACCTATATGTTTTTTAATCCATAAAATGCACTTTGGAAGACCTTTGTCCTCTCTTCCCTGTGACAACCACCATATAATTGACAGTGCCAGAAAAATTACAAACAATATTTCATTTATAATTCTCATACCTGTATCTCCATAATTCTGGATGCCCATATATCAGCTGCATAAATCATAACCAGAAACAGAGTCATTAACATTCCCCCTAAAAGATTGTGATACAATACCTCCAGAAAATCTCCATTGCTCACCCTTAAATAAAAAATGATGCCATAGGGCATTACCATCATAATGCGCTCCTCCAGTTTCTTTGCAGCAACCAGGGTTTCAATTTCCTCCTCCACTGCAATTTTATCGGCAATGCTGTTCACTGTTTTCTGAATAATCCGGATTAAGCTGCCTCCGCTTCTCTTCGCCGCCATAACCACATTGGCAAAATTATTTATATCATCAATATCACTGCGTTCACCAAAATCCTTTAGCAGTTTTTCCAATGGGATATTCATTCTAAGTCCCGACAAAATGATATCCAGCTCTTTAAAAATAAATTCCTGCCTGTCGTACAGCAATGCTAAATCCTTCTTTGCATCCTCAAAGGCGTGCTCCAGAGAATATCCTGCATTCAAGGAAGTAACCAGCGCCTCTATCATGGCTTTGAACTGGAGAGTCAGCCTGTGCCTCTGCTCCGCCAGCTTTCTATCCCGCAGATTCTGATAATCTATAAAAGCAAAGGGGAGCATCAGCACTGCCGCTTTACAGGAATCATAGAACAGGTAGCAGATAACCACACCCTTAACCAGCTGTTTTAAACCGTATTCCACCCAATCCTTTCCACAAAAATGGTATACACTGTAGTCATATCGCTTCTTCCTGCCTTTCTCCTTTTCTTTCCTTTTCTTCATTTTCCGTATCCCTCCATCCGCTCTGCAGTAATTTTTGAATATTTTTAAGCTCTGCCGTCTGCACCAGAACTCCCTTAACCCTTCCCTGCTCTGCCAAATCCTCCTGGAATTTAAATATTGTCTGCATTTTAATTTCCCCATCTTCTACCCCGGTAACCTCACAAATTTCCAGTATCCGTCTGCTGTTATCCCGGAGCCTTCCCAGATGTACAACAATATCAATGGCTGCTGCAATATGCTGGCGGATTGCCATTACCGGCATATCATATCCCATTAAAATCATGGTTTCCAGACGCAGCATCATCTCCCTTGCAGAGTTTCCGTGTCCGGTACTGATACTCCCATCATGTCCGGTCAGCATACTGTTAGCCATATCCATAGCCGCCGAATCCCTGACCTCCCCCACAATAATCCGGTCAGGTCGCATGCGAAGCGCCGCCTTTATCAATTGGGACATGGAAACGGCATTCTTTCCCTCCACATTGGCATTTCTTGTCTCCAGCCTTACAAGATTGGGCACCCCCTTAATCTGTAATTCTGCGGAATCCTCTATTGTTATAACCCTCTCCGTTTCCGGAATATAGTTGCTTAAAACATTTAAAAAGGTTGTCTTTCCGCTTCCGGTTCCCCCGCTGATAAAAATGTTATATTTTGACCTGACCAAAGCTTTAAGAAATTCCGCCGCTTCCCAGGTGATGGAATCCATGGCAATTAATTTATCCATAGTAAAAAATTCCTTTGAAAACTTGCGGATTGTCATGACAGCTCCGTCTAACGCCACCGGCGGCAGCACCACGTTTATTCTTGAACCATCCTCTAACCTGGCGTCTACAATGGGTACTGTCTCATTTACAAGCCGGTTGCAGCTGCTGACAATCTGTTGTATCACATTTCTAAGCCTCTCCTCACTGGTAAATACCTCAGCCGCCTCAGACAAAGCTCCGTTTCTCTCAATAAAGATATGCTTTTGTCCGTTTACCATTATTTCTGAAATTTCCTCATCCTCCAGCAACGGGGACAATACATCCAGCTTTCGGAAGGAGTTAAAGAGCTCTCTTTTTAACAGCTGTTTTTCCGCTACTGTCAGGTAAGTTTTTCTCCCCCTTTCTAACACTGCCTGTTCAATAACTTCCCCAATCTCTTCATCCGTCAGCTCCCTGCTTAAATTGAACTGCTCTGTCAGCTGTCTTTGCAAATCCGCCTTTTCCCGTTTTATCCTGTCTGTCATCTGTCTTCCCCTCTGAACACCTCGTCCATTTGTTCCATGACCTCCTGTTTATTTTCCATGTCTATAAACCTTATCTTCTCATCCTCCAGCTCATACAGCTTCAGCAGGCTTTGAAAATTATTTTTCTTTATCATCGCTTTTTCCTCCTTCAAATAGGGAACTAAAATATAGTCAAACAGGAAAAAAATATCAAAGCTTTGCAGCACACCGGTTCCAAAATCACAAACCATACCTTGATATCCGCTATCCCTTAGCACATTTTTAAGCCATGCCATATCCTCTGCGTTTATCTGTCTCCTGTCAAAAACCGACCATCCCGAAGCAATCCTCCCGGCACTTTTCTCCATAAGAGCCAGCAGCTTTTCTGCCTGATGCTCCTTTAAGTAGTAAATGAAATTATCGGCAGCTGCGGTATCCTCCGCAGTATCCGTACTCTCCTGCTGTAACGGAAAAGAGCTGTAATCCTCCATTCCAATGTAGAGCCACCTTCCATAACTCTCATTTCCTGCCACCCTTAGTGCCATGGTGGTCTTTCCACACCGTCCCACCGGCGAATAAACTGCCACCATGGCTTTTTCCCTGTGCCCGGACATTTGTGCCTGATTTATCATGTTTTCTATATGGACACCAATCACCTTTGCACTCTGAAACCGATACACAAATTGAAAGGAGATATCCTTTTTCTTCACATCCTGCTGGTCTGACAACCACAGGAAGGTAATCCCGCTATATTCCTCCTGCAGCTTTTTAAGCTCTTCCACACTGGTACCGGCTAACAAATCCAGCCTTTTTCCTTTCAGATAGGACCTCAATATCTCCTGGTCTGTAAATGCTGCTGTCACCCATCTTCCTTTGCCAAACCTGCCCAGATATGCTGACAAATTTTCAACATATTCTCTTTCATCATCCAGTATCCCTATTCTCAGCGCCCGCATATTACGCACCTCCCCAGATTTTTAACGGAGCATATTCCACAATTGAACGGCACCCGTTCCCAGAGCAATGGGCACAGAAAAATTCAATGTCTCCTTTCGCTTATAAATTTTTTCTTGTTTCCATGCCCGGATAAGCATCCGCCCTCCAGCAATGGCGGCGCCGGCAAAAAATGAAGCAGCAATGATTGACACCGCATTTTCCGGAAAAATGAATGCCAGCATCCCAAGCAGCTTAATATCTCCGGCTCCCAGCCCTTTAATGGCAAATAGAAAAAACAGAACAGCTATTACAATACACATCATTTTTATGCCTGCCAGCAGCTGTGAGGTTCCTTCTTCTGCACAGGCACAGACCAAACCTGCTGCCAGTCCCAGACCAATTAAGCGGTTTTCAATTTTTCCGGTTTTTAAATCTGTATAAACTGCCCTGATAAGCAGCAGTGCCGTAATACCCAGCTGTATCCACTTAAGCACTTTGCTTCCCCCTTCCTTGTTTATTTTTTGCCATTATAGTGTCTGGATTTTTTTCTGTCTACGATTTTGAACAAGATATCAGAATAAATTTTCCAGGTTCAAAAAGCCTGTATTTTTATGAATTTTCCAGCTGGATTTCTTATTTTCCCATTCAATTTTTCTTAAAAACTTACATAAATTTGCATCCATATTCAAAATTATTAACTTTATTTAATTTTTCTGAAATATGAATATATTTCCAAATCCTGTCCTATAATGAAATATAAGACCTGGTAATTGCGAAACTCCTTATTTTAAAGTGTAAGTTATGTATATATACTAAAACAATGTTGGAGTGCCCTCTGAAAACGTCGGTTGTTAGGCAGCGTTCTTTGCTGCTTTACTACCGTTACGTTTGAAGTGGAGCGCAAGCGTGCCGAAAGCATGTTTTGGTATATATGCATAACGCATGTTTTGCAATTACCTGGACATATGAAAGGAGCTCCTATGCATATAAGATTATTTACCCCCCGTACAAAATCCCCGCACAAAAAAAAGAATCCATCATCACAACACTGTGTGATGACAGATTCCTGTCTGCTTGAGGACCTTGGCAATGCCAAAAAAGACATTGATACGATTCTCCTACATTTAAATTATCAAACAGACCCCGACCTGATTGATTCCTACACATACCAGCTAAAGGGAGCCTATCTCCGCTACAAATTTCTCCTGCGGGAAATTCAGAAAACAGCCAGTATATAAAACCACTAAATGATTTCCGCTAAGCATATGTAAGCTTTTACTCTTCCACGTCCACATATTTATTAAGGGTCTCCACTACATCATTTAAGTTATATGGCTTAGCAATATAATCATCCAGCTTGGCCTCTAAGATACGTTCCTTATCTCCAAACATTGCCCGCGCCGTGACAGCGATAATCGGAAGACGTTTTCTCTTTTCCTGACGCTCAATGGCGCGTATTTCCTGGGTAGCCGCAAGACCATCCATTACCGGCATCTGCACATCAAATAACGCTGCCTGGTATTCCTTCTGACGGAACAGCTCTACCGCCTTTTCACCATTTTCTGCAATATCATAGGAATAACCTGCCATTCCCAGCAGCTTACCAATTACCTGCTGGTTTACCGGCTCATCCTCTGCCACTAAAATTCTCGCCCTTGAATGACCTGCCAGTGAAAATACTGCCGGATCCTCCACCTTCATAGTAGTCTCCTCCGGAGCTTCCTGTGCCGGTTTAATCAGCTTCAATGGCACCTCCACAATAAATGTGGAGCCTAATCCCTCTTTACTTTGAACTGTGATATTTCCACCCATCAGCTCCACAATCTGTTTCGTGATGACAAGACCTAAACCAGAGCCTCCGTATTTCCGGGTATCCGATGCATCCACCTGAGAGAACCGGATAAATAATTTATTTCTGTCCTCGTCCGCAATACCGATACCGGAATCTGCAACAGCAATTCTAAGCTTTATCTTATCAAGAACATCATCCATACAGGCAACCTTCACCCTGACGCCGCCGTCATTGGTAAATTTAATTGCATTGGACAACAGACAGTTCAGCACCTGCTGTATCCGCTGTCCGTCTCCTCTTACTAACGCCGGCAGGTTACCGCCAAAGTTACAGTCAAGAGTTAACCCCTTATCTCTTGCCAGAGGAACCTGCGCTGCCACTGTCTCTTCGATAACTGCTTTGATATCAAAATTTTCTTCCCTTAAGTTGTATTTACCGGCCTCCAGCTTGGAAATATCCAGAATATCATTTATCAGACGCAGCAATGTATCTGCACAATTTTTAGCTGTAGTTAAATTATCCCTGTGGTCTGCCTGTAAATCCTCTGCCATCAGGGTTAACTGAAGCATTCCCAGAATACCATTAATCGGTGTTCTGATTTCATGGGACATATTTGCAAGAAACTCTGACTGTGTCTTATACGCCGCATTGGCATCCTTTATAGCTGCAGACAGCTTATTTTCTGTTTCCTTCTGCTCCGTAATATCAATAACCACCATATTAATATAATCGCTTTCTGACTTATACATAACCGTATTGAAAACCTTGTCAAGCTTTTCCATCGTGATTTCCACGGTGAGCAGCTCACCTAACTTTGTACCGGAATTATTATAGGCCTCAAACCATGCATTGATATCCTGTAACACCTCAACACGGCTCTCTGAAATGACCTTCCCATAGTAATCTGAAGGGTCAAGCTCAAACATACGGGCAAAGGTCTCGTTTGCATCTGTAATACGGTAACCCATATTTCTTCTTGTCTGGGTATCCCTTAAAATCTGTGCCTGGGCGAATCCTACCGGCAGGTTTAAGAATAATTTCTTATACTTATCACTTTTCACCGTGGATACCCGCTCCTCATCTGCAGCAAACTTAAACATGGCGGCTCCGATAACCATTGCCATTGCAATAATGATTACGGATATCACAATCATGGCTCCTTTTATATCTCCGGCTGCGCCCATATCCAGCGTGCCGGAAACCATACTGCTGTCCAGTTTGCCAAAAACGATAACATCCCCAACAATTACCACCGCAATCAGAACTACAATCAGTAAAAAATAAATTACTTTTACTCTTGATACTTTTTCACTCTTCTCCATTTGCATTGTCCTCCCTTAACATTTTCCTTTCCTGTTTTTTCCTTTCCCTCTGCTGTCTCTGCAGGCGTTCCACCTTACAAAGCATACAGAAAAATAATATTCCAAATAAAGTGGTGATAAATCCCTTTAACAATCCAGGACAGTGATACACCAGCTTTATTGTATAATCACCCTTTTTAAGTCTCGCACCCAGAAAGCCCTCCAGCACTACACAGGTTTCCACCTTTTCCCCGTTGGCATAAAGGGTCCATCCTTCATCATACGGAATCGAGGTCATAAACACCCCATCCTTCTGCGGGGATATGTTTCCCTCTATCTTTGTGTCACTATATTCTGTGACTCTCATTCCCTGATTTGACAGTATATGATAAAAGGACTGAAACTGCTCCTCCACATATTCCATCGGATAACAGTAAATCGTGCCGCTTAAATCTTCCCCATCATTAAAGATAAACTGGATATCAACCAGCTGTCCGGCCTTTACCTTACCCACACGGAAAATCTGACCCTGGTAACGGTCAAATGCCACCTCATTGCCATCAATCAGCAACGCTATTTTATGGACATTGCTTCCCCGGCAGTTGATATATAAATCCATGTCATAGGGTATGGTATAAATCATATCTGCCTTGGCACTGGCATTTGCCTTGCTGTAATCTGCATTAAATTCATCCTTTAATGTAACATCCACATTGGTTCCATATGTGGTCACCTGCATATCCTCTGTGATAGAAGAAAAGACAGGTTCTATTCCGGTCAGTGCTCCACAGAGCTCATTCTGTACGGTAAAAGGACCACTATCTCCCGTATCAAATGTCAGGATATCCTCATTTACCATGTATCCTATCGGTAATGCATAGGGATTCTGATATACGGAAATGTGCTCCTCGTCTGCAAAATGATTCATATCTACGTTAACAAAATCCCCATCCCTTGTATATACATATTTTACACCAAGCAGGGCATTGGTGACCGGTGTTGCCCCATAATAAAGATATTCATTTGCCCCTGTATAAAAGCCTAATTCTCCCATGATGTCCACCAGTTCACCGCGGACAGTGGAGCCAAAGATTCCCACACTTTTTAAATTATACCATGTCGCCTCATCTACTAAAAGAGGCTCCAATATATCAGAACGGTAAAAATCCGTATTTCCCTCTTCTACTTTATCCTTCAGCTTCTCAAAGGTTTCCGTATCCCCATAATAATAGTCCGGCTCAGAGGTTCCCACCTGCTTAAATCCCACAAGCCCGTTAACTGCCATCTCAAGGACTGCCACAAAAATGAGAATATACCTGGCAACCCATTTCCCCCTGGAAAGCTGCAAATAAAGAACAAACAGTACCAGATAAATGGTAAGAAAAATACCGGTAATTATATAGGTTCTGATATCATACGTAACCTCCGCATTATAGTAACAGTACACTACAAAAAGCATGCTGACTACATAGGCGGCGATAATCATTGGCAGACGCAGCTTATTTCTCTTTAAATATACCTCATATGCCATAATCAGCAAAAGGAAAAGATATAAAAAAGCAAACCGGTTAGGAATGCCATATTGATTGTGGAATCCATGCCATATATAGTTAAGCAGCTGGTTATTAAAGCTAATTACAAAAAGCAAGAGAAGTAAACCGTATTTTACCTTTTTTTCCAGGGAGATGTCCTTTACAAAAAAGAACATAAACGCCAGAAGAATCGTAAAAATTCCACAATACAGATTGGTTCCGGCATCTCCCACCTGATTTGTCATGACTTCGGAACAAAATAAATGTGACCGGAGTGTATCGGCAAAGGAGCCATAAAATTCCCATTCTGGAAGCTCAAATTCAGCAGAAGCGGTTGTCATGATTCCCATATAAGCCGGCACCAGCACCACTGCTCCCAGGACTGCTGCTGTCAAAGAGGAAACAGCAAAACGGATACCCTTTCCAACCA
>JAXVOW010000234.1:0-14487 GCA_037301995.1 bacterium
GGGGCTGTGAGCTGGATGGACAGGCGTCGGCAGGAGAGGAAGCCCTTGACTGTCTGTTAGACCAGGTAACCGGCAGATACCTGTTTTTGGTGATAAAGAATGTGGGAGCTAACGGGAATGTGACAGATTTTCCGGAAATACAGATTTTTTTTCAGACGGAAGCCTGGTTTTCCTTTCTGCCGGAGGTTTACGCAAAGCCTTTGGGGCAAAATAGCTTTTTGTTCCGATATCTAAGTATTTTTCAATGGATATACAGTGATATGAGTCAGAGAATTTCTGAGACTTCTCATATGCTGTATCCTGCCTTTGCCGGCAGCGAGATGCTGGAATGGCTGGCTTCATGGTCTGGCATGGATAACCAGACTGTCTGGAACCGGGAGCAGATGCTTTACCTGCTGGAAAACGGAAGCCGGTTATATGCTATTCGCGGCACAAAAAAATATATGGAGGAAATGGTCCGGTTATACACGGGATATGTGCCTTATATCGTGGAACATTATCAGCTTGCCCAATACCGGGCAGACCGGAAGAAGGCATTGCTGCTGGAACGGTTATATGGTGAAAATGCATATGTGATAACCATTGTGCTCCCACAGGATACGGCAGGAAGCAGACAACAGGCAGCAGTACTCAGAAAAATCATCCGTTCCTCCGCCCCGGCGGATGTGGAGTGCAGACTGGTGATTTTGGAAGCATATATATATCTTGACCGCTACACCTATGTGGGCATTAACAGCAGACTGGGTGGATATACGGATGCTGTTTTAGACGGCAATCGTCTCATGCCATATACATTCATGCCAGGGAACTGGATAGAAAGGAGAAACGACTGGTGAAGAACTTAAAATATTTTCCGTTTGAAAGAAATCGGTATTTTTATGGGAAGCTGTTAAGTGTAGATGATTTTGATGCGGAACAGCGTTATATGAATGATAAGAGAAGAATGTTAAACCGTTTTCTCCATGGTACTGGCGTGGTGTGTGGGCTGCAGGTGGTTGAAGTAGATGATGTTACGGTTTCTCTGGAAATGGGGCTTGCATTGGATTTTTCGGGAAGGGAGATTGTGGTGGCAAAGCCGGTGACAAAAAAGCTGTCTTCCATTGAAGGGTTCTCAAAATATATCAAAGAGAGCGGGGAGAAAAGGGATTTGTATCTCTGTATTGCCTATGACGAGCAGCCGGAGGAACCGGTACATAACATTGCCAGAGTGGATAATGAACAGGAGGAAGAGTTCAATAAATATGCGGAGGGGTATCGCCTGTTTGTGACTGCGGAAGAACCGGAAAAAGAGGGAATGCGTCTTACGGATTTATATGAGGAGACCAAAACGGTATATCAGGGAAGCGGAATCCGCATTCGACAGACAGTCCCGAAATATATTCAGAGTGACCAGGTGGCAGAATTTACTGTTATTGTGGAAAAAATGGAACAGGCAAAGCCTGTATCTTTTACCTATCAGCTTCTGTTGTCCTGTATGGAACAATCGGGAAAGGATACGGTTACGGTCTACTTTGATGAAAATATGTTTATACCCTCTGACCGTTATACTTTTAAAAACCGGATTCGTGCTAAGGCAGTAAGGAATGCGGAAGGATATATGGAGGTGATACGGGACAGCTTTACGCTGACAATTGGCCAGGATGCCAGAAAGCAGCCGGCATATGGAAAATTCAGGGTATGTATAACAGATACCAGCGTGCAGCGGGCGGTTGTAAAGAATTATTACAGCACTGCCATGGAGGATATTATGCGGGATACCTATGAACAGCCTATCTATCTTGCCAGGCTTGAGGTAATCCGTGCAGGAGATACCTATGTAATTGAGAAGGTTGAAAATCTTCCGTATAAACAATATGTATGGAATAATGTGCTGGCTGCGGCGATAGAGGCTATGCGGTTGAGACAGCCGGAAAAGGAGCGGATGTTGGCCAGTCCGCAGGAGTCCGGCATCTGCATACCGGTGGAAAGGGAAAGCCAGACGATGCAGCTTAAGACAGGAAGTACAGTGATTGAGCTGGGAATCGGTGGGATTCCGGGACAGCGGTTTTATTCTGAAGAAATCATACATGGACTGGGGCTTGGGGAAGTGTTTATTTCACTGGGACTTTCACAGGGAGGACAGGAATCCGGTGAGGAAGTCTTTGGGAATCCTGATGTGTTTGGAGATGCCGTATACCCGGAGGTGGAGCTGGCTGCAAAGGCAGATTTGGCAAGGGGAAGCTTTGTCATTGGAGTAAAATGCCTGGGACAGGTAGAGAAAAAGCAGCTCCGGGTTCACTGGATGGCAGTGAAGGATAGCGCATTGCAGGTAAGGGAAAAGAATACAAAGCATTTGAAAATTGTTCCGGATATTGCAAACCTGCAGATAAGGGAAAACCGTTATTTTGAGGCGATGATAGGGGACGAGGCACAAAAGCATGTGAAATGGAGGGTAAAAGAAGCTGAGGGCGGTACCATTGATTCCAATGGTTATTATACAGCGCCAAACCAATCCGGCGTATATGAGATTATGGCAGAGAGCATGGAGGACCGGAGCCTTGTGGCTGCCGCCTTTGTAATTGTCAGGGATGTATTTTAAACAGCAGGGGTGATAAATTGGTAATTCGGGCATTTAATGAGGATTTTGATGTTATACATATAAAGCAGATAAGTGAAGAGTATGCTGTTCTACAGTGCCGGACCACCGGCAAGCGGGAGGATTATACCGTATTACATTTTAAAAAGGCGGAAACAGTAAAGAGGCTGCTTCCTCTGTTTTATTCCCTGCAGGAAAATATAGAATTTGAGGATTTTAAGGGCTGCTTTTCCAGGGAAGAGGAGTTATACATAGTATTTCGTAAAAGGCAGGGATTTCCCCTGGCAGAGCAGTTAGCCGGTAAAACGCTCTCCCTGGAACAGAGGATGGGGATTGGAAAGCAGCTTTTGGAAAAGCTTCTTCTCTGGCGGCTGCCGGATTTTATCATTTGCCAGCAGTTAGATGTAAACCGGATTTTAATCCGGAAGGATAATGTGGAATTTGCCTATGAATGGGACTTATCCATGGGAGAGCATGCCGGTATGACAATGGTAAATCAAAGGATGGCATGCCTGTTTAAGGCTTTGTTTCAAGAGGAGGCAGAATGTGCTGTCAGTCCCCGGCTTATGAAACTTCTAGATGATTTGGAGCGGGATATACCTGAAGATTTTTTTGCAATATATGAAGCATACAGTGGATTATATGATGTGATGCCGGAGGAAATGGGGAAGTATGTTTCCGGGTTTCAGAAATTAAAAAATAATCTATCCATGCTTGTGAAGAAGGGAGAGGGTCTGATGAAAATAGTCCTGTTTCTGGCTGTGTATTTTGCTGCAGTGTTTCTGTTGGTTCAAGAGATGAAACAACAGGAGGTTTTGGAGGACAAGACAGAGGGAATGATTTATGAAACCATAGGTACGTTAAGGATTAAATAAAGAGAGGAAAAAGAAGCCATGACAAAAAAAGCCTATTTTCGCATTGGAAAATATTATATCCGAAAGAAGCTTGCAGCGTGGGTCATTATTCTTGTTACTTTTGTCCCTATAATCTGGATTGGCTTTGTGTATCCATATATAGAAAAAAATCTGTTTCCCAAGTGGTTTACAAAAACCATGTCTGTGAATGGAAAGGAGAGAATGGATTATACAGGAAAGGTGAAGCTGGCAGCAACGGAAGCAGGGGAAACGATTCTGTTTGTGGGAGTTCTTAAGGATGGAAGAATTGAGGGGGAGGGAATCCTTTACGATTATGACGGAACTATACTTTACCGGGGCGAATTTGATAAGGAGATGTATGATGGGGATGGAACGGAGTACCATTTGAATGGCAATGTAAAATACCAGGGTACCTTTTCCTTAAACCGGTATGAGGGAGAAGGGATTCTTTATTACAGTAACGGAATAAAAAAATATGAGGGAACCTTTATGGCAGGAGTTTTTGAAGGAAACGGTTCCTTTTATGACGAAGAGGGAAATGTGGAATATGAGGGAGAATTTGCAAAGGGCAGATATGAGGGAACCGGAAAAAGCTTTTACGGCAGCGGACAGAAGCGGTATGTAGGTGAATTTTCCAAGGGGGTATATAGTGGAATGGGAATACTTTATGCTGAAAACGGAGAAGTAGTCTATAAGGGGGAATTTCAGGACGGTTTGTATGAGGGACAGGGAAAATTATACGAAAAAGGGGAGGTGGTATCTGAAGGTGAATTTTCCAAGGGAAAATTTACCGGTGGAAATACCATTTTATATTACAAGGACGGTGCGGTCTGGTATGTTGGCAGTGTTGTGGACGGTGAAAAAAGCGGAGAGGGAAAGCTGTATGATGAGAAGGGAAATCTTGTCTATGAGGGAAGCTTTATAAAGGATAAGAAGGAGGGGAAGGGAACTGCCTATAACGAAGAAGGACAGGTTATCTATACAGGAGAGTTTGTGCAGGATAAATATCAGGGGGAAGGGAAACAGTTCCAGCCCAAGACAGGCAATATCATTTATGAGGGCAGTTTTTTTAACGGATTATATTATGGAAGCGGGAAATTGTATGATGAAAACACAAATGCCAGAATTTATGAGGGAGAATTTCGGTATGGCTTGTATGATGGTTACGGCATTTTGTACACTGCAGACGGCTCCATGAAATATGATGGAAATTTCCGGCTGGGAGAATATCATGGATATGGGATTTTATATAATCCGGTTACAGGGGAAATTATTTCAGAGGGTGAATTTAGAAATGGAATTCTGGTTACCCCGGCAGATGATGAAATGGATGACACATTAGAGGAGGGATGAAAAAATGGAGCCGGAATATATGCTTACAAAGACAGGAATACAATTAACGGAGACTTTAAAGGTGATTCTGAGGGAGCAGATGAATGTGGATGCAGACCGTATTGGCATGGGCATACCCGGGGATGAGCATAATCTTCTGTTGTGCATCTGTCTCTATGATATCAAAAAAAATACCGGTATAGCATCACCTCATATGATAACTGTCAGCCAGGAGAAATTAAGATATCCATCTTCCTATTATGATTTATATTATATGCTGGTTCCCTGCTGGGACGGTGATTTGAAATACCGGATGGAAGAGGACACGAGGCTTTTGGATGTCATGCTGCAGCTTCTGGGAGATGTGCATTTTTTGAATCCGGGACAGGAAATCGGGTTTGAACTGTGCGATATGGATTTTGACGGCAAGGCAAAGATATGGGCGGGACTGAACCAGCCCATGCGTATGGCGGTTTACTGTAAGGCAGGACCGGTGGAGGTACAATCCACCAGAAGAAAGCGGGTATCCCGGGTCACGGATATCCGGATGGACTTTATGCAGGATAAGGAGGGAAGATAGATGACAAATCTTGTATGCGGAGGTGCTCTGTGTACCTGTATGTTTGGAGCTGCCCCGTCAACGCTGGTGGCAGCTCCGGAAAATAGAATTGTATCGGCAATGCCCTTTGCCACAGTGATGGACTATGTTCCGTTTAAAAATATAATGCCCTTCGGTATGTGCAGCTGTATGGGAAACCCTATGGTGGCTTCTGCCACTGCGGCAGCAATGGGAGTACTGACTCCTGTACCCTGTGTTCCCGTGCTGGCAGCTCCATGGACACCGGGTGCGCCAAAGGTGCTTATTATGAATAAGCCGGCGTTAACGAATACCTCCAGGCTGCAATGCGCCTATGGAGGTATCATCCAGATTTCAAATCCGGGAACCTTGACGGTTCAGACTTCATAGGGGGAGATTACATGAGAGTAAGGTTTGGTTTACGCATGAAATTTACACTATTGTTTTTAGGTCTCGTGTTTCTAATTGCTTTGGCAGTAATTTCCTTTTTGGACAGAAGCCATACAAGCCTGGTACGGGAACAGTATATGAATTATGCAATTTTCATTGCACAGATGGTAAATGGAATGACCGACGAAAAAGAGCTGCAGCAGTATGCCAAAAGCGGGAAAAGGGATGCGCATTATGATGAACTGGTGGAGCAGATGAAAGAAATACAACTCCGCTCCGAGGTGTACTATCTCTACGTTGTGGTGGTGGAAAATGAGGAAGAGGGCATCTATTTTTTCGATTTAAAGCTGGTGGATGGTAAGTCCGTCATGAATCATGGTTTAGGAGAAAGAAATGACCTGCAGAAAAATTATCCGGGACTCCCGGAGGTGCTTTCTTCAAAAAATCCCAGTATTCTGTTTGACAAGATACAGATACAGGAGGAAGAATTGGATTCCGTCTATGTTCCGATACTAAATGACGAGGGGGAGGTGACAGCCTTTGCCGGGGTGGATTTCAACCAAAACAAATTAAATGAGGATACAGAAGAATATATCCGGGAAGCGGCATTTTCCCTGGCGGGAGTTATGGTGGCCTGCTTCTGTATACTTTTATTGATTGTTCAGTTCTCTATCCTGCATCCGGTTTTCCGGCTGGAGCGGCAGGCGGAGCTGATTTCAGAGGGACAGTTTCAGCATGAGCTTGAAGTTAGGGGACATGACGAGCTCAGCGAGATTTCCCTTGTGTTTAACCGTATGTCAAAAAGCATTGCCGGGCATATGGAGGATATGCAGAGGCTCAATGAGGCTTATTTCCGGTATGTGCCGGCTAAGATATTGACGCTTCTCGGAAAGGAGAATATAGGGGATATCAGGCTTGGGGATGAGGTGAATGCGGTGCTTACCGTGTTTTCCTTCCAGCTGGCAGATTTTGACCGGACAATCCGCCAGAAGACCACCGGAGAAATGATAGCCGTAATGAACCAGGTGCTGCATAGCTGTGTACCTGTGGTGGCGGAGCAGGAGGGAATGGTGGAAGGCTTTCAAAATGCAGGGTTTACTGCCCTGTTTGACAACGGCTGTGAGGCGGCATTGTTAAGTGCTGTTACGGTATGTCAGAAGCTAAACCATATGGTTTTGTTAAAGCAGTTAGAGGAGAACCAGGCGGGGATTGGTATTGCATTTGGCGAGGTAATGCTGGGAATTGTGGGACAGGAAAAACGGATGGCAGCTATCACGGCTTCACAGTACCGGGATACTGCCTGCTGGCTGCAAAGCATTGCAAGACAGTATCAGGCTCATATATTGATTACCCAGACAGCGGCAAACCAGATTCCTGATTTTTTTGATACCTATCGTATCCGGACTCTGGGATTTCTGCACAACACCTACACGGGCTATACAGACCGGATATATGATGTGTATGATGGGGATTCCAGAGAAGAGATAGAGAGTAAAAATGAGACGAAGGAAGCGTTTGAAAAAGGGGTAGAGCTGTATTGCGTCCGGGATTTTGTGGGTGCCAGGCAGAAATTTATCGGAGTATTAAAACGGTTTACCAGAGACAGGGCGTCCAAGGAATATTTGTATCTCTGCGATAAGTATATTGCACAGGGAAACAGGGAGGAGGTGGATATTTATTTTACAAAAGTGGAGTAGCGGCAGTGAGGATAGCATTAAGCGGACAATAAAGCTTTGTGTGGAATGCATAGATGCATTTACCAATAAGGTCATAGAAGCGGAGGATATTTCTGTAACGGTAAATGGCTGTTCACCGGTGGTCACAAAGGAAAAGAAATATCATCTTTTTCAGAATGTGGGGCTGGATATTGTAAAGGTTGACATAATATCACCGTTTTATGAGAAGAGGAGCTGTCAGCTGCAGCTTAACAGCATGGCTTTCTCTGAAAAGCAGCCGGACTGCCGGGTACATACTGCATTTGGAATACCGGTGCTCTCAATTGTGTTGTATCCCGGTGAGGGTTATGTACTGCCCTCCGGCTATGCCAGAAGAGTATGTGAGGGAAAACCACTGGAAGAAATCCGGGTGGTAAAGAACCGGGAAACCGTTTTTTTTCTGGCGGAGGATTATCAGGGAGGAGACAGGATTCGGCTTTACATGCCCGGCAGACAGGAGACGGAGCGGGGATATCTGCGGATTGAGAGCAGGCAGGGGGAGAAATATGAGGATTTTGCCATACTGGAGCAAAGGGACAGTCTTCTGTATGTAATGGACCGGGAGCTGCAGGCTCAGTACGAAAAGGGAAGTAAATTATATGAATTATACTGTGCCAGGGCAGATAGAAATGGAAAAGCGGCTGTAATTATAAAAGACTCAGAGCCGTAAAAGATTTCACATGACGGGCTTGTGGTTCAGATAGGTATATGCTATAATAACCCGTCAGAAATAAGTGAAGTATGAAAATACAGAAGAAAAGGGTTGGAAATTATGGAAAAAATGATAGCACTTATAAAAAAATATCAGGAAATCATATCTTATCTGTTCTGGGGTGGGATGACCACAGTTGTGAGCTGGGGAAGCTACAGCCTGTTTGCCATTTTATTCAAAAACCAGGTTCGCGTGATACGGCTTTTTAGTGTGGAAATGTCCATTGTTGTACTGGTTTCCAATATTCTGTCGTGGATATGTGCCTTTTTGTTTGCCTTTGTTACAAATAAGCTGTGGGTATTTAAAAGTAAGAGCTGGAAGGCAGAGGTCTGCCTCCCGGAGTTTGGTAAATTCTTTTCTGCCAGAGCACTGACAGGGGCGCTGGAAATTATTCTGGTTCCATTAATGGTGGGTCTTGGCTTAGACCAGACAATCTTCGGTATTGAAGGAATGGCAGCAAAGGTCATTGTCAGTGTGGCAGTGGTAATTTTAAATTATGTGTTCAGCAAGCTGTTTATTTTTAAAAACAAAAGCTGAGAACCAGGACTTCTATTTTTTCTTTTTTGTTTTTTTCGGTACATAATAGGTACGGTAGTATTTATTATTGTATTTATCCTTGCCGTAAAAAACAATCTTCTGGTTGGATTTTAGCTGCTTTTTTAAAGTCAGGCTGTTCTTTTTGCTCTTGTGGAAACGGTATACATATCCTACGGTTTTCACTGTTCCGGATTTGATATTACCGCAGGTAAATTCAAACTCTTTTTTCCCTGCCTCGTCAGAGGTTACCAGGAACGTATGTCTCCCATTATTTTTATCACAGCCCTCGATAATCAGGCTGCCAAGGGAATTATACCGGAACCGGTTATTCTTCACGGTAACCTTCTGTGACTGCTTAATCATGGCACCGTAAGAATAGCGTTCAAATGTATTATTCAACACGGAAGCATTTTTCACGCCCAGAAGAAAAACACCCACTACGCATTTTCCCTGGGCAGAGGCAGAGCTTCTCTTGAATTTGTTATTCCGGATAGTAATATTTGTAACCGGATGTCCCTTCAGGCTGTGGTGTACTCCCACACCCCTTGGATAATCTGTAATGGTATTATTCTCGATAAGAATATTTTTGCTCTCTGTCTTGTCCACCTTGAAGCCCGGTGCCCATTTTCCTTCGGATTTGGATTTATAGCAGGTGTCAATCTGGATGGCTTCGCTGGTAAACATATCAGAACCATAGCGGAAACCGGATATTTTGCAGTTCCGGACCACGCCGTTTTTAACACCCGCCAGTTCAATGGCATGCGCCTTATAGCAGTTTTTCAGGGTAATGTTATTGATTGTGACATTTGTGGAATGTCCGATGTATATCAGATTCGTTCCGGATTTTGCTTTATTTATGTTTCCTCCGTCCCAGGTTCCACCGGTAATGGTAATATCATGGGCAAGCTTGTACCCGCCAATGCTGCCGGACTTGTGCTTGGAATCGGTGGTACGGAGCATATTTTTTCCAAGGGCAGAATCCATCCTTCGGATGACTGCCTTTTTACTCATCTGTATGACCGTATTGGACTGTATATAAAGAGTTTTGCTGATGTAGTAGGTTCCGTCGGGAATCGTGACCACGGTAATCTGGTCTTCGGATGCCTGGTCTAACGCTTTCTGGATGGCAGCGGAATCGCTTTTTTTATCCTTGCCATTGGCACCGTAATTTTTTACATTGTAATAACGGATGGCAGCGTGTACCGGTGTGGAAAACAGCATTACCAGTAAGAAAACCGGTAATATGCATAAGATGTAATGGTGTATTGTTTTTTTATGAAATGACATGTTATCCCCTCCTGTATATAGTATGCTGGCAGATATCCGTGAAAAGCCAGTGAAAAAATCATGCTTAATTTTCTAATCATAACATAAAAGCATAACTGTGTAAAATCTGGAATGGAAAACTAGGGAGAAAAAGGTTGATTTCGTAAAGGTGAATGATTATAATAAGCCATAGGAAATGACAGGATTTAATGATTGATATTATATAATAGAGGAGGTCGTATGATGAAAAGAGTAGTGAAATGTATGGGAACCTTATTATTTTTAATGATGCTGTGTTTTGTGAGTCATATAAAGGCAGAGGCTGCAGTTTTAGTACCAGCATCTAATGACAAATCGGGGAAAACAGATTATAAGCAGATATCAGATGCGTTGAAAAATGACAGGGATATTATATTAGAGGAAGGAAAAACCTACTATCTCAAGGGAACGCTCTGGGTGGAAAGCAATCAGTCCATTACAGCTACAGGGGCAACCATTATTTCAAAAACCGGTGCATTCCGGAATCGACCGAAGAAGACAAATTACGGCTCGTTGAATAATTTTACAATAGATGGCGGAATTTGGAAAAATGAAAACAAGAATGGTTACAAAAAGTCGATGGTTCAGTTTTCACACAGTAAGAACATTACAATTAAAAATGCTGTTATATTTTGTAATTATGCGGGACACGCAGTTGAGCTGGTCGCATGTAAGAATGTAACTATTGATAATTGTGTATTGCAGGCCCTTGGAAAATGCAGTTCAAGCTGTGTGGAAGAACAATTACAGATTGATATAGCAACTCCGGTTACTGCGCCAACAGTAGGGAATTATGGAAGTAAATTTGTAAAGGGACAAACCTGCCAGAATATTACAGTGACGAATTGTACAATTACCGGAGGAAGAGGAATTTGTGCCAATTATGCGTCCAAGGAGAAAAAATACCAGACAAAATTTCATAAGAATGTGGTATTAAGGAACAATACTATTACAGGTGTTTCCGCTGAGGCAGTGGCACTTTTTAATGTGTTGGGGGCAACGGTAGAGAATAATAAAATAATCTGCAAAAGTAAACGAACCAGCACAGCGTATTCTGTAGGACTGCACATTGCCATGTTTGGCAAGGCACCTTCAAGCATAAAAAAAGCGGTATACAAGGTGAATAATAACACCATCAAAGGAGGGAGACAGGGATTTTATGTATATTCCCATTCATCGTCCCGGTTTGGAAAGGTGATTGCAAAGAAGAATAAATGTTATGCTAAAGCTGGGAAAAGCAAAGCAATACAGGTTACAAAGAAATCTGTCAGTAAAATATCCTTGTCAAAGAACAAGCAATATAAATGGAAATAACAAAGGATTACAGAGAATATATAAATGAAAGGTTTAGGAAGTAATGGAATTATTAAAACTGCTGTTTGGATGTATGGTGTTGTTTTTGGCTGTATGGCTGATATTGAATAAGAAACCGGCGATATGGCAGGCAGTCGCCGATAGAATAGAGGCACTGAGTGATGGGAAAATTATGTGTGGTTTATTCTTACTGGTTTTGTTGACACAGGGAGGTGGAATTTTTTATAGAAAATTACCATTTGTTGCAGATGAAATATACTCTATTTCAGGTGCAGCCTTTTTTGCCGGATATGACTGGAGCAATTATATGTCTCTTCATAAATTTTATAATTTTGGTTATACAATGCTTTTAGCACCGATATATAAGATATTCACGAATCCTGTTGTTATTTATCGTGCAATGCTATTTGTAAATGTCCTGTTTTTTGGGGCAATGGTTTTGCTGATATATCATATTGCAAGAAAATATTTAAAAACAAATCGTATGAATAGCATAGTAATAACATTGGTTTGTTCTTGTAATTCGATTGTCTTATTTTTTAAAGGTTTTATATATAATGAGCTGCCTTTGGCGTTTATTACATGGCTGACTATATATATTTTATTAGAGTTATCCCAATCCACTGGCAGAAAACGTGTCCGGTTATCTGCAATATTAGGTATGGTGACTGCATATGCATATCTTGTTCATAGTCGATGCCTGATTTTGTTTGTATCGCTTGGACTTCTTGTTCTGCTGTATTTGCTTATATATAAAAAGTGGCTTGTGCAACCGGTATCATTTGGTGCTGTGTTTGGAATCTTCTTTTATTTAGAAAAAATTCTATTAAATTATGTTCAGACGAACTTATATCTAAAAGATGGAACAGTTGTTATGCCAAATTCGGTGGAACATATGGCGACAGGAACGTGGCAATATGCAACATTAACATCATTAGAGGGAATAAAACGATTAATATTACAGTTCTTTTCGCTTGCCGGAACGGTTTCTATTGAAACAGGAGGTCTGTTTACGGTGATATCTGCTGTTTTTCTTTATTATCTCTACAAAAATTTTAAGAAAATAAAAGGGGGAGAAGAGTGTAAAAAAACTTTCATATTATCTGTTTTCTCGTTTGTATCGCTTTGGGGTATGGTAGCATGTATTTCCCTGTTTGGCGCTTCTAATGGGAAAATAAGGTTTCTTTTGTATAGCAGATATTTTGCACCATTTTTAGGGCCATTTCTTTTAATGGGGCTTGCTTTTCTTAAAAATAATAGGTTCCTCAGGTTTAAATGGATTACAATTTGGTCGTTTGTATTAAATGCAATGATTATTTTCACCTTTGTATTTTATTCTTACCCAGCATTGAAAGGAAATAGTATGAAAGAGAATGCGTCACTTTATCTGTTCCTTCCATTTGCGAGATATAGTAAGCAGACAAGATTTTCAAAGAATGTTATTTTTATTGCATTGAGTCTGTTAATCGTATTTACGATTGTTTTGCTGTTTTTGTATAGAAGACGGCAATTTACAGCATTCTGTGCGGTTGTAGTCATGTTTTCAGCAGTTTTGACCTGGAGAGTGGAAAAGTTACAATGTGATCCGGCCGCAGAAAGACGGTATAATTCGTGTAATGCAACATATGAACTATTAGAAGATAATAAAGAGTTTGATGAGATGGATGTTTATTGTCTTGGAAGCGAAACATACCGTAAAGCTGTACTGGTGTCCTGTTATGATAAGGAGATTATATATGATTTAGAATCTGTCCAGGCTAATGAAAATGCAGTACTGTTGTCCAGTGAAATAGACAAGCTGCTCTTTTACCAGCCGGAATATATTTATCAGTTGGATAATAATGAATGGATTGGAGGCTGGAATGCAGAAATAAATACTTACCTGGAGGGACAGTATGAACGATACCAGGAGTAGGAAGCATTATTTTTGGAAGAATAATCATAGAAAGACAGAAGGTTTCAGGACAGAACACTTGATTGACAATATGGTAAAAAAAGATATAATAACCATAAGATTTTTTGGGATGAAAAAGCATGTTCCAAATGTACAATAATATAAAGGAGAAAAAAATGAAGCTGATTATCCAAATACCCTGCCTGAACGAGGCGGAAACACTTGAGATTGCTTTGAATGATTTACCGAAGCAAATTGATGGCATTGATGAGATTGAATATTTGATTATTAATGACGGAAGCAGTGATAATACTGTGGAGGTGGCAAAAAAATGGGGGGTCCATTATGTGGTAAACTTCAAGCAGAATAAGGGTCTGGCAAAGGGATTTATGGCCGGATTAGATGCCTGTCTTCGTGAAGGGGCGGATATTATCGTAAATACGGACGCAGACAACCAGTATTGCGGAGAAGATATTGAAAAGCTTGTGAGACCGATTTTAGAGGGAAAAGCGGATATCGTAATTGGGGAACGGCCAATTGATGATACAGAGCATTTTTCGCCCCTTAAGAAAAAATTACAGCATATTGGCAGCTGGACGGTAAGAGTTGCTTCCAAATCAGATATTCCTGATGCACCAAGCGGTTTCCGGGCATACAGCCGGGAAGCGGCGATGCGTTTAAATGTGATAAATGAATATACCTACACCCTGGAGACAATTGTTCAGGCAGGGCATGAGAAAATGGCAATGACCTCTGTGCCAATCCGTACAAATGCAGAGCTCAGGGCTTCCAGACTGTTTAGCAGCATGTTTGGGTATATTAAAAAATCTATGGTAACAATTATACGTTCCTTTATGATGTACAAGCCGCTGAAATTTTTTGGATGTATTGGTTTGATTCTGTTTTTGATAGGTGTAATTCTTGGAGTCCGGTATCTTGTATTTTTCTTTACAGGTGGGGCGGCAGGACATATTCAGTCCTTGATTCTGGCATCTACATTAATGATGTTGGGATGTATGACTGGAATAATTGGCCTGCAGGCAGATATTATTGCGGCAAACCGGAAGATTTTAGAGGATATCCAGTATCATGTCCGTAAAATTGATTACGATAATGAAAAGAAGGAATAGTGCAGCCGTTTAAGAATGCTGGAGGAGAAAATGAACGAAATTCAGATATCAATTATTGTTCCACATTACAATACACCGGATTCTTTAATGAAGCTGATAGATAGTATTCCGTTACGGGATGATGTAGAGAT
>JAXVOW010000235.1:0-10244 GCA_037301995.1 bacterium
TCCCCGCTGCAATAAATACTCCATCCACTGCCAGACTTCTGCCATCCTCCAGCTGCAGTTCCTGCACTCTGTCTGTACCTTTAATCTGTGCTGCCTTTGCCTCTAATACAAATTCCACATTATTCTTTTGCTTCAGTATCTCCACAGTTTTCGCCGAGCCCCGGAATTCATTCCTTCTATGCACCAGATAAACCTTACTGCTGCTGTCAGACAAATAGACTGCATCATCCAGCGCCGTATCCCCTCCACCGATTACAGCAGTTATCCTATCCCTGAAAAATGCGCCGTCACAGGTTGCACAATAGGACACACCCTTTCCAGAAAATTCCTTCTCTCCCGGTACTCCCAGATGACGGTGTATTGCCCCGGCGGCATAAATTACCGTTCTGGATTCCAGAATTTCCCCATCCTTAAACCGTACCCGCCAAATACCGTCCACAGCTTCAAACTGTTCAGCCTCTCCGTTCTTAAATTCCACGCCAAGCTTTTCCGCATGCTCTCTGAATTTCTGACCTAATTCATATCCATTTATACCCGCAAATCCAAGATAATTATCCACCAGATTACTCTCTGCAATCTGACCGCTTCCATAATATACCTTTTCTGCCACTAACACATTTAAGCTTGCCCTTTTTGCGTAAACTGCGGCGGACAGACCTGCCGGTCCGCTGCCAATCACTAACACATCTAACATACACTCTCTCCTTTTATTCAGTATTTAGATATAGGTAATTGCAAAACTCCTTTTATTCAGTATTTAGATATAGGTAATTGCAAAACTCCTTATTTTCAAAATCTAGTTGCGCAATATAAACAATATCATAAGCAGGGTGCTTTGGAGCTGTCGGTGCTTAGCGAGGTTTTTTCGAGCTTAGCACCGTTGCGAGCGACAAGCAGCGCAAGCGTGCCTAGCGTTGATATTGTTTATATTGTACAACGGCCGGTAACGAAAACAGAGTTTCGCAATTGCCTGCGTATTTAAATATTTAATACTCGTCCAGAAAATGGTGCTTTACCCCTCCCTGTTTATAGGCAATCACCGTATTCAGGTTCACATTCTCCACACTGCGGAAAATATTTTTCTCAATGACGTCACTCTTTTTACTGAGCTCCTTAATCAGCTCTTTCACCTCCGCACGCTTGGAGCCCTTTTCCGTTCCTCCGCAGGAAGCACAGCTCTCGGTAAACCGGCAGGCACACTGGATAAAATGAAGCTTATTATAATCCCGCCAGTGCTTAATATCATCCTCTCTGATTAGATACATGGGACGGATTAACTCCATCCCCTCGAAATTCGTGCTATGGAGCTTTGGCATCATGGTCTGGATTTGTCCTCCATAAAGCATTCCCATCACTATGGTCTCAATTACATCATCAAAATGATGTCCCAATGCAATCTTATTACAGCCCAATTCCCTTGCCTTGCTGTACAGATGTCCTCTCCGCATTCTGGCACAGAGATAGCATGGAGAACCGCCAATATCATCCTTTGCCACTGTATCAAATATCTCTGACTTGAAAACCGTTATGGGAACATTTAATAGCTTTGCGTTATCCTGTATGGTCTGATAATTCAAATCATTATACCCCGGATTCATAACCAGATATACCACGTCAAAATTCTTCTTTCCGTGCCGCTCTAATTCCTGAAACAGCTTTGCCATCAGCATGGAATCCTTACCACCGGAAATACAGACTGCAATCCTGTCTCCATCCTGAATCATCTCATATTCATTAATGCCTTTTACAAAAGGTCTCCAGATTTCCTTGCGGAAGCGTTTCACAATACTGCGTTCCACATCCTTACAGGTAATCTCTGCTTCTTCCATGCTCATCATTTTTTTCAATTTTAACCGCAGATAAGAATGGAACCCGTTTTCAATACTGTATATTTCATAGCCCTGTTCAGAGAAAGCCTCCGCAATTTCACCACTTGTCTGCCCGGTATAACACAACAGGTAAACAGGCTTGTCCTTCGGAACCTCCTCCCGGTGCTGTTCAAATTCCTCCCAGAAAATGTGAACGGCTCCCGGATAAGTCTCCTTCTCATATTCTTCTTTACTCCGGATATCTATAACCAGCTTATCTCTATTATCTTCCTCTAATTCTTCTATTGTTTTCTGAATCATTCCTATTCCTTTCCCACAATTACCTGACTGCCAAATCCTTAATCACTTCCGAGGCAATAATCAATCCCACCACCGATGGTACAAATGCAACAGAACCCGGAATCGCCCTTCTTTCCGTACATTTATGCTCTGCTCCCGGCGGACAGATACAGCTTGTCCGACAGCTGGCTTCCATATCCTCTGCCGGATGGATTGGTTTTTCTTTGGAGTAAACCACTTTCAGCTTTTCCACTCCACGTTTCTTTAATTCCCTCCGCATAACCTTTGCAAGGGGACAGACAGAGGTTTCATAAATATCCGCCACCTCAAATTCTGCCGGATTCAACTTATTACCGGCACCCATGCTGCTAATCACCGGCACACCCTTTTCCCGGGCTTCCACTACAAGCTGAAGCTTTGCAGTCACTGTATCTACAGCATCCACAACATAGTCATATTGTGCGAAATCAAATTCATCCTTATTCTCCGGCAGGTAAAAGCATTTGTTTGTCTCCACCTTACAGTCCGGATTGATTTCCAGAATACGCTCCTTCATCACATCCACTTTATATCTGCCTACCGTCTTCCTGGTGGCTATAATCTGGCGGTTCAGGTTCGTCAAACAGACCTTGTCATCATCAATCAAATCAATGGCACCCACACCGCTTCGGACCAAGGCCTCCACTGCATAGCCTCCAACACCGCCTACGCCAAATACCGCTACTCTGGATTTTTCCAGACGTTCCATGGCTTCTTTTCCAAACAGTAACTCCGTTCTTGAAAATTGGTTTAACATTTTATTACTCCTGGCATTTTCTATTGTGCACATTTCCTCATACACAATTATTTATAGTATACGTGATAAGCCTTGGAAAATCAACTGCACAAAGCTTTTCACAAAGCAGAATACATCACAAAAAATAAATGAGATATACCATAATACGCCTGCTTTCACTCAGATTGAGATGAAAACAGGCGTATGTTTGCCTTTTACTCAGGACGATATTATATGGATTTCTCCTGATTACTGTACTGCCTTAAATGCCTCGTCCAAATCCTCGATAATATCCGCAATGTTCTCTGTACCAATGGACAACCGGATGGTATTTGGCTTAATTCCCTGGTCCGCCAGCTCCTCTTCGTTTAACTGGGAATGGGTGGTGGATGCCGGATGAATCACCAGTGACTTAACATCTGCAACATTTGCCAGTAATGAGAATAATTCCAGGTTATCAATAAAATCCTTTGCCTTCTGGGCATCTCCTTTGATTTCAAAGGTAAAGATGGAACCCCCGCCATTTGGGAAGTATTTCTGATACAATTCCTTCTGTTCTGCATCGTCTGCCACCGACGGATGATGTACTGCTTCAACCTGCGGATGATTCTTCAAGTATTCAACTACCTTTAATGCATTTTCCACATGACGCTCCACACGAAGGGATAAGGTCTCTAAGCCCTGCAGGAAAATAAATGCATGGAATGGTGACAACGTGGCACCGGTATCACGGAGCAAAATTGCACGAATCTTCGTAACAAATGCGGCTGCTCCAACAGCCTTTGTAAAGCTGATTCCATGATAGCTTGGGTTTGGCTCCGTAAGAGACGGGAATTTTCCGCTTGCCTCCCAGTCAAATTTACCGCTGTCAATAATAACACCACCGATTGTTGTTCCATGTCCGCCAATAAATTTCGTTGCAGAATGTACCACAATATCCGCACCATATTCAATCGGGCGGACTAAATAAGGGGTTGCAAAGGTATTATCAATGACCAATGGAATCTTATTTGCATGGGCGATACCTGCGATTTTCTCGATATCCACTACATCTGAATTAGGATTGCCCAACGTCTCAATAAATACCGCTTTCGTGTTATCCTGGATGGCAACTTCAATCTCTTCATAGTTAAACGGGTCCACAAAGGTTGTGGTAATGCCATATTCCGGCAATGTATGTGCCAGCAGGTTATAGGTGCCACCATAGATATTTTTTGCTGCCACAATATGTTCTCCCGCATGTGCCAGATTCTGGAAGGTGTAGGAAATCGCTGCCGCACCGGAGGCAACTGCCAGAGCTGCCACACCACCCTCTAATGCCGCAATCCTCTGTTCAAACACATCCTCTGTTGGATTTGTAAGCCTTCCATAAATGTTTCCTGCATCGCTAAGATTAAACCTTGCTGCTGCGTGTTCGCTATTGCGGAACACATAAGAAGAAGTCTGATAAATCGGAACTGCCCTTGCATCTGTAACCGGGTCCGGTTTTTCCTGTCCTACATGTAACTGTAATGTCTCAAATTTTAATTCTCTCTCTGCTCTTGTCTTCTTTGCCATAATTCTACCTCTTTCCGCAGATTTTTCTGCTATCAAGCTTTTTTACATTTTCCATGAAATTTCTCTTTTCATTTATTTCCTATTTGTTTACAAGGTAAATATTACCACTATATTCCCTAGCTGTCTACTAGGAAAAACAAATCACCAGTTATAGGAAAAACCTATAACTGGTGATTCACTTACAGTAAATCATAAGATTAACATATGCCAGATTCATTTCTACATAATACTGTTCCAATTCATATTGTGCTTTTGCAAGGGCAATCTCCTGCTGCTTTAATTCCAGCTTTGAAATCTCTCCTTCACTGTAAAGAAGCTTTGCTGAATCCAGCTCCATTGTCAGAGAATCCAATTCTACCTTCTTTGCTTCTATATACACCAATGCATTATTATAACTCGTCACATAATCTGCTATCGTCATATGTTTTTTTGTTGGATATTGTTCCAGATAGTAATCAAGATTATTAATCTCCTTTTTATCCTTTAAAGAATAATCTCCGTAATCCAAATTATTTTCCTTTAAAAACAGATTATAATATTCCCTTTGATTCTTTGCCACTTTTATCTGTGCCTCTATAGATGCCTGCTGGGCTTCATAGGATTTCAAATCTGCCGTTGTCATTTCTCCCATATTATATATCTCTTTACCGGCATCTACCTCCAAAGCAATATATTCAAGGTATTTCTCCAAATAGACAATTTCACATTCATACTGATACCGGCTGCAATAATATTGCAGCCCCTGATAATAAAGGCTATCCGAAGAGAAAGCCTCTTCTTCATCTGATATACCGTTATCCGGTGCAAACTTTGTTATATCCGTATCTTCCTCTTTTTCACCAGCCGTTATATGATTTTCATCAGCTGGTTCTTGTGTCGTTTCCGTTACAGCTTCCGTAATATTTTCCATCCCGGTTTCCTGTTCAGTGGACGCTTCCTGCTCCACAGCTGTTTCACCTTGCAGCATATCTATTTCACTGGCATTGGTTGTCAACTGCCCAATCTCAATAATCCCAAACATTATTACCGTCCAAAGCAACAAATGATTTCCCTTTTTCATTCCAACACTCCTCAAAACCCATCTATCTCTCCTTTAAACCTCTGTCCAATGCATCTGTCAGCGGTTCCAGGAAAAACTCAATAATACGCCTCTTATCTGTCTTAATCTCAACTGTACATTCCATTCCCTGGGAAATATCCAGCCCATTTGCATCCTCCAATAATATATTTACCTTATATATCTTCTGCATTTGTTCATTTTCTTCTGCATCCGGACTGATATAAACAACCGTTCCACTAAGTTTTCCATATTTCTGGTAATCATAGGTATCCACCTTGATATCCACATCCTGTCCAATCTTGACATAACCGATATCACTGTTTAAGACCTCCGCTTCCACAAGCATTGTGTTCGAATCCGGGATAATTTCCGCTACCACCTGTGTCGCAGTCACAACAGCCCCTTCCTTATCTATCTCCAGAGATTTTATAACTCCGTCATAAAGAGCGGTAATATCCTTGTTTTCATACTGGCTGTATTGTTCTGCAATCTGGACATCATACTGTTTCAGTTCACTAAGATACTGCTGCTTCATCTCATAAAGCTTCTCATTATGCTGGGTTCTGGCAGCCTCCAGCTCCTTTACAACAGATTCATAGTTCTTCTTTCTCTCTTCCACTGTTCCCTTCTGATTCCGGGATTCATTTTCACTCTCGCTAATTTGATAGGCTATGCTCTCATCATCTGCCCTCTTCGATAATTTCTCATTCTGAATATCTATCTTCTTAATGGCAATTTGTTTTTCCAGACTATTTACCTCATTTTCTTTCTGTTCCCATTCAGCCTTCGATTTTGCTCCGGCTTTATACAGTTTTTGATATTTTTCCGCCTCAGCAGCCGCATATTTATAATTACTTTCCAGTAACTCCAATTCAATAGCCAATGTACTTCCCAGTTCGTCCGACTGATTCTGGAGCTCCTTTTGTTTTTCCAGATAATCGGTTTTGCTCTGACTGCTATCCACATTACCATCTGCCAGATTATATTGGTTTTCTGCTGCTTTCACTGCTATCTCATATTCCTCAACAGACAGTTTGTCTGTCTCCTCCATGGAAATCATGGCTTCTATTATTTCCATCTGCTCCGCATTATAATTTCCATTCCGGTATGCTGTAATGTCTCTCCCTGCCAAAAGTTCACTTAACAGCTCAATCCTCAGCTCCAGCAGACCAATTTCGCCCTCACTGTAATCAATCTTTTTTTGTTCCATTTCTTTGTCCATACTATACAAGACATCACCGCAATGAACCGAGTCCCCTTCTTTCACTTTTACTGCCGTCACAATTCCTGTTCCTGCTGCCTGAATTTCCTGTACCCCTTCATCCACTGTAACCTGGCCTCTGGCAGTTGCCACCTCATCCATCTTTCCAATACATGCCCACAAAATAAATGCCAGCAAGAGTGCGAACACCAGCCAGATAATAATATTTCCAAGGGGCGCTGCGGGGTGTTCCACGATTTCCAGTGCTTCTGGCAAAAACTCTGTACGCAGTTTGTTAAATGCTTTCTGATTCCGTCTTCTCATCTGTATCTCCTACCTGTTCATCTGCTGCTGCAACAGTAAATGATAATATATCCCCTTTTTATCAATCAGACTCTGTACCGTTCCATACTCCGCAATACTGCCCTTTTCCACTACCATAATTGCATCCGCATCCTTCAAGGTGGACAGACGGTGGGCAATGATAATAACGGTACGGTTCCTGCAAATCTGCTTCAGATTATTCTGAATGATACTTTCGGATTCATAATCAAGAGCAGAGGTTGCCTCATCAAAAATCAGTATTTTAGGATTTGTCAGTAGCGCCCTGGCTATCGCAATCCGCTGCTTCTGCCCGCCGGAAAGACCGGTTCCATGCTCTCCAACCATCGTGTCATACCCCTCCGGGAACTCCACAATAAAATCATGTGCTCCGGCAATTTTTGCTGCATAGACAATCTCTTCCATGGAGGCTGCCGGATTCTGCAGGGCAATATTATCCCGAATGGTTGCATTAAAAAGAAAGCTTTCCTGCAACACCACACCAATCTGCCTTCTAAGCCAGACCGGGTCAGCCAGCGCAAGGTCTGTCCCATCTATCATAATCCGTCCGGTTTCCGGTATATACAACCGCTGTATCAGCTTTGAAATCGTACTTTTCCCGGACCCGCTTCTTCCGACCACTCCAATTACCCTGTTTGCCGGAATGCGAAAACTCATGTTTTTAATAACCTCTGAGCCGTCAGGCCGATACCGGAAGCTCACTTTATCAAATACGATATTTCCTGTAATGGCAGGAAGACTTGTCTGTCCTCCCTGTATCGAAGGCTCCGGCTTGGAATTAAATATATCCCCTAAACGTTTAATAGACAAAGAGGTCTGCTGAAAATCCTGCCACATCTGTACCAGGCGCATCACCGGCTGGCTGACCCTTCCGGATAACATACGGAATGCCACCATCTGACCCACGGTCATGTCTCCTGCAATTACAAGCTTTGCACCAAAATACAGTATTGCGATATCAAAGCATTTCTGCACAAGCTGGGCTAATGCCCCCGCCGTATTCCCAAGCATGGTGGTACGAAAGTTCGCTGTTGTATAATCCGCCAGCAATCCCTCCCATTTCTGCTGAATCCCCGGCTCCACTGCAAAGGATTTAATGGTCTGTACTCCATTTACCGTTTCCACCAGATATGACTGCTGATTTGCCCCCGCCTTAAATTTATCATCAAGTCTGTCTTTCAGAATCGGTGTAATCACCGCCGTAATCCCCGCCAGCAGCGGCAGGGACAATAAAGTAATATTGGTCAGGCGGACGCTGTAAAAGTACATAATAATGATATATACAATAATAAATAATGCATCTAATAGTGTGTTTAACGGCACACCAGTTAAAAATCTCCTTATGTTCTCTAACTCTCTCACCCTTGCAACGGTATCTCCTACCCGTCTCGTCTCAAAATAGCGCAATGGAAGGCTGAATAAATGCTTGAACAGCCGACAGCTCAATATCACATCAATTTTACTTGTAGTATGTACAAATACATAATTTCTTGCAATGGATAATGCACTTTCAAAAATGGTAATTAAAACTAACCCCACTGCCAGCACATCAAGCGTAGTCAGACTATTATGTGTCAGCACCTTATCAATCACCGACTGTGTAATCATAGGAGAAAAAATGCCCAGAAGCTGTGTCACAAAAGCAGCTAACAGCACCTCCAATAGCGGTGTTTTATATTTTAAAATAGTTGGAATAAACCACTTTATTCCAAATTTAAGCTCCCTGTCCTGAAATTTTCTTGGAATAACAAGAAGACTTTTTCCACCATATACATTCTGAAAAGCTTCCGTATCCAGTACCTTTGGACTCCGCTCATCACAGAATGCAACAAGAAATTTATCCTCCGACACCTTTAACAGAATTCCAAATTCCTGATTACGCAGCCGGATAATTGCAGGTAATGTCACCTTCGCTAAATGTGTGCAGTCAATATTTACACATTTTGCCTTCAGCTTCAGCGCTTTTGCAATACGAAGCAGGTCTTCCTCCTCCGCATATTTAGCCTGCAGATTATAGTTATGTTTTACATTTTCAGCATCAGCCGGAATTCCATAATATGCTGCAATCATGATTAAACAGCTTATACCGGTATCTTTCTCTTTTGTTTTCTCTTCGCTCATAATATCCCCTGTCCAAATCGAACCGAAAGCTGGCTCCAGATTCCTCTGTTAAATCACTTCCTTTGTCCACCACTGGTTCAATGAATCATTTGCCTGTTCATTTTTCTGTTCAACTGCATCTTCCCACATCATACCTGTAGTATCCTCAAAGGATGCCATTGCCTGTATCATAACATTTAATCCAGTATTTACCCCACTGCAATTACAGCTCTGTGGAGAGCCCGGCGCCATCATAACGGGCTCCATTATGATTACATCCAGTTCACTGCCGTCAAATGTCTGGAAGGATTCAATTTTATAATTATCATTACTGAAATAATCCAAAATTGTAATACTGTCACCTGACCTTACAGATACAACCAAATTATTCCGCTCTTTCAAAAATGTTACATCTGAGCTTCCAATTCCCTCTCCAAATATAACCCTGTCATTTCCACCGTTATCATTGATTACATCCGCACCGTCTCCAAGATTAAAAATATAGGTATCGTCACCGTTTTGTCCGTACAGGTAATCGTCTCCTGCTCCTCCTGACAAAAGGTCATTTCCGTTTCCCCCGTACAGGGTGTCATCTCCTTCCTCTCCATACAGCTCATCATCACCGTTGTTTCCATACAGTGTATCATTTCCGGCTCCTCCGTACAGGTAGTCATCCTCGAATGTCGGGGCCGCACTGTTACTGTTGTGCCCGGTTATACGGTCATCCCCGGAGCCTCCATAATAATATCTCGCCTTGTCCTTCAGCACTTCTATGTCCCAGCTGCTTCCGTCTGCAAACTCCACCTTCTCCACTTGGCGGTTTGCATTGTAGAAGAACTCCTCCACCACAATACGGTCTCCGCTTTTTATGTTGGTCAGGCTCAGATGGTTGTTTTCTCTTGCCACAAGGATATCCTCTTCACGGATTCCCTCCCCGAAACGGATGGTGTCCGTTCCACTGTTCTCCACAATGGTATCCTGTCCGTCTCCAAGGTAAAATACATAGGTATCATTACCGTTCTGTCCGTTCAGTGTATCGTTTCCTGTTCCTCCTGACAGAAGGTCATTTCCGTTTCCTCCGTACAGGATGTCATCTCCTTC
>JAXVOW010000236.1:0-2675 GCA_037301995.1 bacterium
AGTCCAGCAGTGCCATAATCGTTCCTCCGTGTACCACCATGGCAATGGGATTATTTCTGCCTCCAGCCAAATTTTCCAATTCCGGCATTATTTTTTCAAATCCTGCAACACATCTTCTCTGGAAGGTCTCCCTGTCTTCTCCGCCGGGAAATCCACTTTTCCCAAAGGTGTCGATAAACCGCTGGTAAGCAGGATTACCGTTTAACTCCTGAAAGTTGCGGTATTCAAATTCACCAAAATTGCATTCCCGGAAGGCTTCCACCACAAGCTGTCTCACTCTCGGAAACAAAAGAGCCGCTGTGTGCCGGCACCGTTTCATGGGACTGACTGCCACCATTTCAACCTGTGACAGCAGCACATGGTTCCTGTTCCGCTGTTTCTGAAGGGTAACAACCGCTTCCCCCAACAGCTCTTCATCTGTGCTGCCTACATATCTGCCCTCTCTGTTTCCCTTTGTAGCGCCATGACGAATCAACAATAATTGCATCTCTATTATCCTTCCATCTTAACTATACATCGTCCTTATAATTTGTCAGCTATTTAATCCGCGTGCCAACCCCGCAGACCACCCGGATAACCTGCTCCGCCTCGCCTGCCAGATAACAGCTTATCCTTCCGCAAAGCTCCCGGTATTCCCGCTCAAAGGCATCCACCGGCACTAAGCCATAACCCACCTCATCACTGATAATAACCAGCTTGTCCCTTTCCTGCAATAGCTTCTGCGCCTCCTCCAACGGAGACTGACCCAGCTTTAGCTGGTTTCTTATTATCCGGTGATACTGCTTTACAACCTTATACTCCTCTCCAAAATGTGCGCTCACATATTCTGTTTTGCCCTGATACGCTCCACCAATTACAAAAATCATGCCAGTCTTCCTTTCCTTCAATTAAGGCAATTGCGAAACTATGCTTTTGATACCGCATGTTGTACAAAGCAAACAACTCCGCCTTATACCAGGTATTTTACCACCACCAGTGCAGCCAGAATCATTCCTTCACATACCTGCAAAAAATATCCCGCCAAATCGCCGGTGGTTCCGCCAAACCATTTATACGCCATATGCCGATAATAGAAAAAGCTGGCCAGACCTGCCGCAATACAGCCCAGTGCATAGCCTGTACCCTCTACACTCCCAATCATAATTCCCATTGCCAGCATCCCTGCCATGCAAAGAATAAGCTCTGCCAGCAGAATCCATTTTACACTTTTATCTGATGCCCTGGCAGATGACGCCAGCATGCCATCCTTTTTTGCCCTTTGGAAGGTTACCACAGAGAGACCGCTCAAGATTCTGGAATACACATAACCCACTGCCACAAAAGCAATCTGTTCTCCTGTTATCTCACTAAACAGTCCCACGCAGAGCAGCATATACACCATTCCGTAAATAATGGCGAAAGCCCCGGTGTGTGAATCCTTTAATATCTGCAAGCGTTCCTCCATGGAACGATACGAGCTTCTGGCATCTATTGTGTCCAAAAAGCCATCCATGTGAATGCCCCCGCTGATGAGAACCGGAAGAACGGCAAGAATAACGGCCCGCAGTACAGGTTTCACAGACAAAAGGAAAAGTCCGTAAAAACAGCCTGTACTTGCCAGACCAATCACGGCCCCCACAAAGGGAAACCAGCACATACTGTATTTCATACTCTTCTCATCCCATTCCATATGGGGCATGGGAATTTTTGAATAGGTTGAAAACGCCACCACCAAAGATTTTAACATCCTTTATTCCTTTCTGATTATACAATCTTCTAGGCAATTGGGAAACTCTCCCTTATGCCACAGCGGAATACCACAAACCACTTCCACCACACCTGCTGCCACATCTGCCAGTCTTTGATTTAACTGTCCTAACAGCTGCATATAGCATTTTGTTTCCCCGTCCCATTCCACACTGTCTGAGAAAATTTCATTTGTGACTACAATAACTGCCTCCGCCTGTTTTCCCAATTCAAGCAATGGGGATAAAACCGCCTGCTCTAACTGTTTTTGTGCAGGAAGGGCATGTCTTTCTTTTATTCTGCCAGACTCAAGGTACATCTCATTTGCCAGCAGATTGGACAAATCCTCCAGCAATACCACATCCCCTTCTCCGGCTTTTACCTGCTCCATCTGCGCCGGACATTCTATAGTTGTAAATCCTTTTCCCACACGCTGTCTGCGGTGCCTCTCAATCCGCCTGCGGCTTTCCCCATCATAGGAATACATCGTTGCAAGATAATAAAGTACTGCTTCCTTCCCGGAGCTTTTCCTAAACAGGCTGACCGCCAGATTTTCCGCAAATTCAGATTTTCCGCTCCCACTTCCACCTGTCACTATGTATAACATTCTACTCTTCTCCCTGCACAAGCCAAAACTTCCGGTTATCCCCTTCTTACTCTGTAAATCTTTCATATGGGTCAATTGCATAGTCGGTAAAGCTACCCATCCGTTTATACACCTCCATTGCCATATCCAGCACCGGAAACAATGCCATTGCCCCGGTTCCCTCACCCAGACACATGCGCCCGTGTAATACAGCCTCCAAACCCATGGCATCTAATGCCAGTCTTCCAACCGGCTCCTCTGATACATGGGAGGCAAGCAGATAATCCTTCACCCTGCTATCAATCTTAACCGCAGTTAACGCCGCCACTGCTGAAATAGCACCATCAATTACAACCGGAATGCG
>JAXVOW010000237.1:0-1016 GCA_037301995.1 bacterium
AATAGGTAGCAGTCCTTATGTGGCGGTGATGCTTGGCAGACGTGGCATAGGATTTGAACTGAAAGAAAGTTATTATCAACAGGCGGTTGCAAATTTGGAAATTGCAGCAAATTCAGAAAAATTGGATTGTCCTGTTGGGCAGATGAGTATATTTGATTTTATGGAGGTGTGATATGGAAGATAAGCAAATTGATATTGAGATGCAGGAATATAAAGACTATAAAATGAGACAGCGCATGCGATTCCAGGCATTACAGAACCTTCCATATGAGGTAAAGAAACGGAGAGCTGCAGAGCGGATACATGAATTTATCAGAGAGATGGACAAGAGAGGTTACAATTGCCATGTTTCTGTAGGCGGCTTGGATAGCATTACTTTATTGCTGTTTATCCGTAGTCTTGGTTATGACATCCCAGCAATCAGCGTAAGCAATGTGGAGGATAAGAGCATCCAGAAGGTACATAAGGAATTAGATGTAGAGGTTGTAAGGTCATATAAAACAAAGGTACAAGTGTTAAATGAGGTTGGGTTTCCAGTTATTTCAAAGAAAATAGCTGGAAAGATTGATACACTGCAGCATCCTACAGAAAAAAAATAAAACGGTTCGACATGCTATTATTACAGGCGAATGTGGAGAACAGGGACATTTTGCCAAGAATAGCAGAATGCAGCTGCCTAAGAAGTGGTTACAGCTGTTCGGTGGCTATGAGAATGAAAATGAGGGTGTAAATTACCAGATTCCGGATTTTCTTGTATCAAACCGGTGCTGCTATTACATAAAGGAGAAGCCCTGTGATGACTGGGCAAAGGCTCATAACAGCTATCCGTTCTTAGGAATAATGGCAAGTGAAGGTGGTCAGAGGGAGGATGCCATAATTGACCACGGATGCAATTACTATGGAAAGACTGTAATGCGCTCGGCACCATTTGGACCGTTTTACCGGCAGGATTTATTACAGCTTGCATTGGACTTAAATGTACCAGTTCCGGAAATCTACGGAGAAATTGCAAAAAA
>JAXVOW010000238.1:0-1697 GCA_037301995.1 bacterium
TTAGAGTTTGGCATAAAAAAGTCAGTTCGACAAGGCGCATGATTTGACGTTTACGGAAAGGAGAGCATATGAAGTATTTATTACACAGGCTGTTGGTTCCACCCTGACAGAAAAAGTGCAGACAGGAAAGGAGGTACGCCATGCAGGAGGAAACAACACAAAAAACGATTGCATTTGCAATCAAGACCACCAAATTGACCGCCAGTGTGCTGCAAAAGGCGATGAAGATGTATCTGGAGCACCGCAGGCACAGGGAGCCTTCCCATGGGAAGACTTCCGTGAAAAAGCTGGTTGGTCAGGGAGATGGGGCAAAGTCCATAGAGGTCACGGATGACAACATAAAATCTTTTGAGCGTGTAGCGAGAAAGTATCATGTTGATTTCGCAGTAAAGCGGGATAAGACCACGGAACCACCCAGATATCTTGTATTCTTCAAGGGAAAGGATGCAGATGTAATTACACAGGCATTCAGGGAATTTGTCAAAGTAAATGAAAAGAAGCACCAGAGGGTATCCCTCCGACAGAGGTTAAAGAACTTTCAGAAGATCGTCGCCCAGAACAAGAATAAGGAGCGCAGCAGAGAGAAGCAGAAAGACAGAGGACAGAGCCTATAGGTAAGGTGATTGAGGGAATTGCAAGGGATTTGCAGGCAATTCCGAAAGAACTGAAGGAGAAGGTAAAAGAGGTCAATAAAAAACAGCTTATTCTGAAAAGTGCGCCTTATGTAATTTTGGGCTATGTGCTGAATAAAGTGTCATGGCTGTATGGTCAGCAGGCAGGAGAAAACACCCTGTTAAAGGTTCTTGATACCATCAATGGAATCGGGGATGCATTTCACAATCCGTTTCCGAGCATTGCACCAGTGGATTTACTGGCAGGTATCGGATGTGGGATAGGATTCCGCCTGATTGTGTATTATAAGGCGAAGCATGCAAAAAAGTTCCGGCAGGGTGTGGAGTATGGATCTGCCCGGTGGGGACTTCCCAGGGATATAAAACCATATATGGATCCGGTGTTTGAGAATAACATTCTTTTAACAGCAACGGAGCAGTTGATGATGTCCGGAAGACCAAAGAAGCCAAAGTACGCCAGAAATAAAAATGTTCTTGTAATCGGAGGTTCCGGAAGTGGTAAGACCAGGTTCTATGTAAAACCGAACCTTATGCAGATGCACAGTTCTTATGTGGTCACGGATCCGAAAGGAACCGTGCTTGTGGAATGTGGAAAAATGCTGGTGAAAAATCACTACCGGGTCAAGGTACTCAATACGATTAACTTTGCAAAATCCATGCATTACAACCCTTTCGCTTACATCCGGAGCGAAAAGGATATTTTGAAACTTGTAAATACGATTATTGCCAATACGAAAGGAGAGGGACAGCAGGCAGGCGAGGACTTCTGGACGAAGGCAGAAAAGCTCTATTATACAGCACTGATCGCTTATATCTGGTATGAAGCACCGGAGGAGGAACAGAACTTTTCCATGCTGATTGATCTGATTGATGCCAGTGAAACAAGGGAAGACGATGAGAACTTTAAAAATGCGGTCGATCTGCTGTTTGAGGAGCTGGAACAGAAGAGCCCGAACCACTTTGCGGTAAGGCAGTATAAGAAATACAAACTTGCCGCTGGAAAAACAGCCAAGTCGATTTTGATTTCCTGCGGTGCGCGTCTGGCCGTATTTGATATTGCGGAGC
>JAXVOW010000239.1:0-2432 GCA_037301995.1 bacterium
TATAACTTCATAAATTCAAATTTAATTAATGTACACATATAGCTTCCTCCTCACTATCCTGAAACTGGTATAAATACAAATCCTCCAGGGTCGGCAGCACATGCTCCGCCATATCTGACGGAGCCTCCTCGCTTACAATCCGAAGCTCCACCATATCCTCTACGTGATGGAGATTAATAATGTTATACCGGGCACAGAGGGTATCTGCACTTTCCCTGTCCGTTACCACCTTCCAGACCTTGTCTGAAATGGACTCCACCAGCTCTGTCACCGTTCCCCTTGCAATAAAGGCTCCATTTTTCATCATCAGTATTTCATCTGCAATATACTCCACATCAGACACAATATGGGTAGATAAAATGACCAGCCTGTCACTGGCAATATCCGATATGAGATTGCGGAAGCGGACTCTTTCCTTTGGGTCAAGACCTGCTGTAGGCTCATCCAGCACTAAAATTTTCGGGTCATTTATCATCGCCTGGGCAATTCCCAGACGCTGCTTCATTCCGCCAGAGAAGGTCTTGATTTTCTTATTTGCTACTTCCTTCAGTCCCACCATTTCCAATAGCTCATCTGCCCTCCGCTTTGCATTTGCAGGCGGCAGTCCCTTAAGTGCCGCAATATAGAGCATAAACTCTTTCGCTTTAAATTCAGGATAATATCCAAAATCCTGGGGAAGATAACCAAGCTGCTCCCTGAATTCTTCCCCCATATCCAGATTATTCACTCCGTCCAGCTTGATTTCTCCGGATGTCGGTGTCAGTATTCCGCAAATCATACGCATCAATGTGGTTTTTCCCGCTCCGTTTGCACCGAGCAGTCCGTACACCCCGTTTCCAAACTCACCATCCAGCCTGTCTACGGCAATTTTACTGCCGTATTGCTTTGTCAGCCGTTCTATCGTTAATACCATGTCATTTCCTCCTGTCTTTCTAAGTCAACAACCCCGCGGCAAACAATGGGGTATGTGCCCCTCGCGGCAGTCGCCAAATGTCTGCAAGCAGCCACTTGGCTCGTTGCTCGCGGAAATCTAAAATTTCTGTCTTTTTCTACTCTGTCTCAAATTATCTCTCTGCAGCCAGCAGTCCCTCACAATGTACTACGTCCTTCCAGACCTCCCTTATGACCTTTACCAGAACCAGTAGGGAAGCAATGCATACCAGCAGCCAGATATCCTGGTTCTCCCTGCTGTAAACCAGAGGTCTGTAATTCGTAATCATCACAAAGCAGGCACATACACAGCTGGTATAAGCAAGAGCCTGATATCCATACATACCCTTTCCGGAGTATTTCAGCAGATAAATCAGCCCGATTACGGTAAGATTAAACGGCACCAGGCTATAGAGCAGAATCCCAAACAGGCTTTCATCCAGATAAATGTTTAAAAATGCGACAAAGCCGCCAAGCACTAATAAATCTGCAACTCCTAAAATGCACATTCTGGAAAGCACCAGCTTCTTTAAGGAGTATTTCGTTGCCATCTCAATTTCCAGCATGCTTTTATAACAGATTTTTGCAAATTCCTCGATATGAAATACCAGAAGCATCGGGGTCATTGCAGAGACTAAGGAAAGTATTCTGTAATTCCTATACCCAATTTCAAGCAAACGGTATAGAATCATGCAGATTACCACAAAAACCGCCAATTGCCCAATCCACGTATGAGGTCTGATAAAGCCAAGCTGTCCCAAAATAAACTGCCGGTCTGTCATGCGGCAGGAGTGCCTCATATCCTGCAGCAACGCCCTGGTTTTTTCTTTCCTTTCCCGGTCTGATGCCGGAACCTGATACTGCTTAAGTCTTTTCTTTAACTCCATTTCCTCTCCTGTCATATGCCTGCCTCCTTTCCTAACAATTCCTGTCCCTTTTTTAAATGATATTTCACAGTGGATAATTTTAAATCCAGTATTTGGGCAATATCCTTTATCTTCCTGTCCTGATAAAATCGGAGATAAATAATTTCCCTTTCCAGCTCCGGCAGCCTGTCTAACGCTTCCTTTACCGCCAATGCCTGCTCGGCTTTTACAAAGCCTTCCTCCTCTGCCTGCAGTTCCACATCCTCAAGGGAATAAAATTTTTTCTTTTTGTAAAAATCCCTGCATAAATTTCCGGCGACCACATACAGATAATTTTCAAATTTTCCATAATGCCGGTAATCCTCTATATGCTTAAATACCCTTAAGAACACTTCCTGTGTCAAATCCTGTGCATTTTCCCTGTGTGTCACATGTCGGTAGCAGTAGCCATACACCCGGTCATAATATTTGTCAAACAGGGCATTGATTCCCTCTTTGTCGCCCTTTTTCAGTTGTCTTATGAATCTGGTATCTTCCACTATGCCATCCTTCCCGCAGCAGGGAATCTGCTAAAATCCGCCTTGCTATTTCCTTGTTCTGTTTGAAACGTTTCACTTATTATAACGAATCTAATCC
>JAXVOW010000240.1:0-2084 GCA_037301995.1 bacterium
GCGATAATAAATGGGTTTTCGTGCTGCTCATAAATTCCCTGGATGGTTTCTTCTAAATTTAATGCATGGATAGGCTGTTCCAGAGTGCCGTAAATAGGAACCTGTGGAAGTACATTTTTTAAATGCTCCCCGACCAATGGACCTAAACAGTCGCCGGTGGCACGGTCTGTTCCGATGCACAATATAATAATATCTTCTAAGTCGCTGCAATCGTTTTCAATTGTCTGGTGCAGTTCATTTTTTAATTGTAATGCAGCGTCCTGTTCAAATGCATTATAATATAATGGGGTCATAGCTCAGTCTCCGTTTCCCTTGTTCTTTATTGTATGAAAAGTATAAACAATTTGAGCCTGTTTTAGACAGAGAAGTGGAAAATATCCGCCGGCTTGTCGTATTTTCTATAGAAAAGCAAAAAAAATTCTGATATTGCGGACATTTTTATAATGTGAAGAACAATTTTAGACATGAAAAGCAATTTTTTCGTGATAAGTTACAGAAAGGCAAAATTGTTATGAAATGATAAATCACGGAAAGGAATGGAAGAGCATGATTGAAATAGTCTATGATAAAGAGGACCAGACAGAAGATAACATTTTTGCGGGAATTACGTTACCAAAGAATATCAGGCAGATAGGTGCCCCGGATGGGAACAGAAGAATATATATTGAGGATTATGTCATGACCTATTTAAATCAGCTGGCTAATCCAAATTCAACCTTTGCAAGGGGTGCGATTCTGGTAGGGGAAAGTGTAAAAGGGGAAAATGGTGAGGTTGTATTCGTGAGCGGGGCTCTGGCAGCGCAGAATCTGGAGCTTGATTTAGAGGAGACAACCTTTGACGGAGAGACCTGGAGTTATATTTATCAGGAGGTTAAAACCTACTTTCCGGATTTGGAGGTTGTGGGATGGTTTTTATCTCGTATGGGATTTTCCATAGAGGTAAATGATATGATTGTCCGGCTTCACATGGATAATTTTGCAGGACCGGATAAGGTGCTTTATATTATGGACGCTTTGGAGGGGGAAGACGCCTTCTATATGATGGAGGGTGAGTGCCTGCGCAGGCAGAGCGGTTATTACATTTATTATGCCAGAAACGAGGCAATGCAGAATTTTATGATTGAGTCAAAGGAGGCAACCGGCGAAAGGGAACCGGATGAGGTAGAGCAGAAGGATGAAGCAGTGCTGCGGAATTATAAGAAAATTATGGAGGAAAGGGCAAGAAATGCTAAGATTGAAAGGCTGAACCATCGCTTGTATGTGCTTTGCTCCGGGCTTTCCGTAGCGGTGCTTGCCCTTGGTATAGCGGTTTTTTCCAATTATCAGATGCTTGAAATGATGGAAACCAGGTTGGTGGAAAGTGGGTTAATCGCATATGAAGATAGTGGACAAGATGCCGAGGACGGCAGAAAAAGTGACAGCCAGACGGAAAACAGCAGCACTGCAAAGGCGGAAGAGGATTCAGCAAAAAAAACAGAAAGCGGGCAGACAGAAATGGCTGAATCGGGACAGGCGCGCTCCGTGGCGGCGAATCTTCCTCAGTATTATGTGGTTCAAAATGGAGATACATTATCATCCATTAGCTTTAAAATGTATAATTCTGTGGGCTATGTAGCGGAGCTGATGGAGGCAAATGGATTTGGTGAGGCAGATGAAATCCATGAAGGTGACAGGATTTTGATACCAACCGTGGATTAGCCGTTTAAGGAAAAAGAAATAGGGGTAGTACCTTTTCTGAAAATATGATATCATAAACACAGTAAAATCATAAGAAAAGGTTGATAGAATGAGAAGAGACACAAATGAGCCAGAGGCTTTAGAGAAGAATAGAAGAGAAAAAAAGAAAAAGGGCTTCTTTTTGCAAAAAAAAGAGAAGAGAGCAAAGGCAGAGCCGGTGAATGAAGAGAGCGAAGGAAGCGGGAATGCATTTTGGAAGCATTTGTTACAGAAGGTGCAGATAAAAGCGGTTGTTGCGGTGTTGGCTGTTATTATAATAGCAGCAGGCTGTATTTTCTTTTCCAATACGAACTATAACGGTTATGAGGTGGTGGAAGAGACCAGTGTTAAGAATGCATCTGTGGTGG
>JAXVOW010000241.1:0-7935 GCA_037301995.1 bacterium
GGTTTTTGCAAAGCTGGTGGAGAAAAATTATGGAAAATGGGTATACCAGTGCTATCTGGATAAAAAGGAAATACATACACAAAGAGATGATTATTATCCTGTAAATGTCATACATAGGAAAGGGAGCGGCTTTGATATTTTGAATCCTGGAACATATTCTATGGCAAAGATTCGTAAAGGAATAATGGGATATATTCCATTTGACCAATTTGTAAATGGTAAGAATTCCACGGGATATCCTCTTAACATAGATTCAGCAATCTATGTTAAGAGGAAGGAGCGGGTTGATGGTTATATAGAAGCGGAATACAGAGTATCTACTTTGAAATCCAGACAAAAAGATGTATATGACCATGCCTTTGTCATCACATATCCGGATGAAGTAAACACTGTTTCTGACATGAATATAAGGAAGGCTATGGTGGTGGACTCCTGGGGTGGGCTTTCACCAAGGACTTTGCAGGCATTTTTAAATTATGGTAATCCCTATGAAGCAGATTTGGATGCGCAGGATATAAAAATTTCAGTAAAACAGCAATCCATGGGGAATCCCTTTTCTTTCCCAAAGATAGAGCAGATGGTGCAGAGTATTACTGCCAAATATGCGGCAGGTATTAAGGAAACGGATTCGCAAGTTCAGGCTATATACCAAAGTGCACAGGGAGAAGATGGTATAGACAGGGTGTATGGATAAAGGCGGGAAATAGATGGAGGTGAAAATACCTTAGCATGGGAGGAGAATATAAAGAAAAACATGACAAGGAAAAAAATCTCACCGGAATCCCGGACGCCTTACTGCAAAGGGCAGAGGAAAAAGCAGGAATGTCTTTTCGGAATGTGAGGGTGCACTATAATTCCTTAAAACCAAGGGAGGTTGGTGCAAGAGCGATTACCCAGGGCAATCATATATATATCGGAAAAGGCAACGAAGACTGTCTGAAGCATGAATTGGGGCATATCCCCCAGCAGAGGATGGGGCGTGTTACGGCAACCAGGATGGTAAATGGATATTCGGTAAATGATAATCCGGTATTAGAAAGGGAAGCGGACAAATTCTTATGATAAATGAAACAGGATTGGAAAAGTATCTTCTGCAGGCAGAGCGGAGAATCGGAAAGAACATATATGCGTTTTTGAGGCAGTCGGAACAGGACAGTGTCTATGATTTTAGTGAGGACTCTCCATATTCAGAATCCATTTTAAGCCAGGAGGTAAAATGGTATTTCCGGAAGCTGGCTATGAGAGAAGAGACGGAGCATGTTCCGGAAGAGGGGACTGTGGAGAAAGAGGCTGATACTGCTCCGAAAGAGGCGCTGTTACAGCGGATGTATTCTGCCTTCCGGTTAGATGCGTTTGAACAGATGTGTGTTGAACTGGCAGTGCTGGGAGAAATAAATCCCTATTTTGAAAAATTTTTTATCTATATGAATAATGACTGGAACTATGGCTGCCTGACACTGGATACAGCCATCTGTCTGTATACGATGGAGCAGAGAACCAAGGCAGATTTTTACCGGTATTTTTTTGATAAAAAGAATCCTTTAAGCTGTTTCCTGAAGCTGGATGAGCAGGAGGGAAAGGGCAGGGTGAGATGGGGGCTTAAATGCAGAAAGCATTTCTTCCGGTTTCTGGTTACAGGAGGAGAGGCTTCCCTTGAAGACTTTTCTTTTATAAAATGGTGCCCGGCAGGTGGCAGAGCAGAGGACTTCTTTGGTAAATCCACTGTTTTTTCCCGGATGGATGCTGTTGTTAATAAGGATTTTCCGGTTATATATCTATGCGGAGAAAAGGATTGCGGAAAGACGAAGATGGTGGAGTGGTATGGCAGAAAAAACGGACATGCTGTCTGTTTTCTGGATATAAAAAGGCTGGCATATCTTATGGAACAGAATGCGTTAGATTACACCTTGCAGGAAATCTGCCGGGATATCAGCCTGCAGGTGGTGGCTGGAAATGCGTGGCTTTGTCTGCATTCTCTTGACTCTGGGTTTTGGGAAAAGGAGACAAACCGGCAGCTGGTATGTGACCTGCTTGATGGGTTAAAGCACAGGGACAGCGTGTTATTTATCACAGGGGAAGCTTGTTCCGGTCTGGCAAGGCAGAGGCCGGAGATATGGGAAATTCCGCTTGATGTGCCGGATGCAATGGGAGATGCTCCAATCTGGGAGGAAGCGGCAGGGAAATATGCCTTGGAAAAAGATATAGAGCTTTCTTTTTTCGCCAGTACATACCATTTTAATCCGGTACAGATAGAACGGATTTTTATAGATGCGGAAAAACGCAGGCTTCTAAAGAATACGGAAAAAATACAGCGGGAGGACATAAAGGAAAGCTGTATAAAGGAAGCAGGTGCAGTCGGAAATCATTTCATTACAATAATGGATACCGGATACCGGTGGGAGGATTTGGTATTGCCGGAAAAGCAGAAAAAGCAGCTGAGAGTCGCATGCAGCCGAGTCTTATACAAGGGACAGATTTATGATACATGGGGGTTTGGAAGGAAGGTGGCATATGGAAGAGGGGTTTCTATGGTGTTCTCAGGTCCGCCGGGAACCGGTAAAACCATGAGTGCGGGGATTGTGGCAGACTGCCTCGGCACCACCCTGTACCGGGTGGATTTGGCAGCAGTGGTCAGCAAGTATATTGGAGAAACAGAGAAAAATTTAAGTGCTGTATTTAAAGCGGCAAAAAAGGGACAGGGTGTTCTATTTTTTGACGAGGCGGATGTGCTGTTCAGCAGGCGGACAGAGGTAAATAATTCCAATGACCGGCACAGCAATATGGAGACGGCGTACCTTCTCCAGAAAATGGAGGAATATGAGGGGATTGTGATTCTTGCCACTAATTATATGCAGAACATGGATGAGGCATTTAAGAGGCGGATTCAGTTTCTGATTGAATTTCCCTTTCCGGATGAGAAGAGCAGAAGAATTCTTTGGAAAAAGGTTTTTCCAAAGGAAACAGAGTTTGACGGGATACCGGACTATGATTTTTTAGCACAGCAGTTTGAACTGACAGGAAGTCATATCAAAAATGTAGCACTGCAGGCAGCATTTTTTGCGGCAGATGAAAAAAAAGGAGTGGGAATGGAGCATATAATAAGAGCGCTGCTATTGGAAACCGGTAAAACCGGTAAAAGAATCTCCCGGGAAGATTTAAGGGAATATTATATTTATTACGAATAGGAGGAAGAGATATGGCAGAATATTTATCACCTGGAGTTTATGTGGAAGAGTTTGATTCGGGAAGCAAGCCCATGGAGGGAGTCAGCACCAGTACCGCAGGCTTTGTGGGACTGGCGCAGAGGGGACCGGTAGCGGGGCTGCCCCGGCTGGTAACAAATTTCGCAGATTTTACGAGAAAATACGGAGGGTATCTCTCGGAAAATGAGTTTGGGGAGTACCGTTACCTGGCTTATGCTGTGGAGCATTTTTTCCTGAACGGAGGCGCCAGATGCTTTGTTATGCGGGTTGCTCCGGAGGATGCAGCGCCGGCAGTGGGATATCTTCCAAAGGAGGAGGGCGCTGTGTTAAAGGTGGCGGCAAAGAATCCGGGAAGCTGGGGGAACCGGCTTCAGGTTAAGATATCGCCCTCCGGTAAGGCAAAAACCCAGATTCTGGAAATTATTACAGAAAATGATAAGAAGCGATACAGGGTAAAGAAGGCAGCAGGCTTTCATGCGGGAGATATTGTGGTCTTTCAGGAGACGGGAACGGATACAGTGGTCTATAACCGGATTGTTAAGTGTCAGGATAATATAGTGGAGTTTGCCGATGATTTTGATGACAGTGTTGTGGATACAGAGCTTTTGCCAACAAAGGTGCTCTCTACCTGTGAGTTTAATATGGAGGTTCGGTTTGGAGATATCGTTGAAGCTTATGAAAATGTTTCATTTAATATCAATGAAGCAAATTATATTGTAAAGAAAATGGAAAAATCGGATTTGATTCAGGTGGAGCATATAAAAGGCGAGGAAGCACAGCCAATTTCGCCCTTTGAGCAGATTGCCGGGGATGCAAAGGCGGAGGCTGTCAATATGTCCTTTGCGGGAGGTTCGGATGGGTCTGTCAGCGCCCTTTCTCCGGCTGACTTTATAGGGACGGATAACGGTGCCGGCAGGAGAACTGGTATCCAGTCATTTGTGGACAATGATATGGTTTCCATTATGGCGGTTCCCGGTGTGACAAATCCCCATGTACAGCTAAGCCTGGTGGCACACTGTGAGAATCTTGCCAGCCGGTTTGCGGTATTGGATATGCCGAGGGAAGCTAAGAAGATAGATGATATTTTGGCACACAGGGATATGTTTGATTCCAATTATGGAGCATTGTACCATCCGTGGCTGACAGTATTTGACCCTCTCGATAAACGGAATATTGCGATTCCGCCTTCCGGCTCTGTAATGGGTATCTATGCCCGCAGCGATAACGAGAGAGGCGTGCACAAAGCGCCAGCCAATGAAGTGGTGAGGGCGTGTGTCGGGCTGGACTGCAGCTTTAATAAAGGAGAACAGGATATCTTAAATCCAAAGGGTGTGAATCTGATTCGCATGTTTCCGGGAATGGGAATCCGGGTGTGGGGGGCGAGAACTGCCACCAGTGACTCCACCTGGAAGTATGTAAATGTACGAAGGCTGTTCATATTTATTGAGGAATCCATTAAAGCCAATACCAGCTGGGCAGTATTTGAGCCAAATGATGAGACCTTATGGGTAAGAGTAAAGCGTACCATAGAGGTGTTCTTAACCGGATTGTGGAGAAATGGTTCTCTGGCAGGCACTTCATCCGATGAAGCATTTTTTGTCAATGTGGACCGGACAACCATGTCTCAGGATGATATTGATAACGGAAGATTAATCTGTGTAATTGGAATCGCTCCGGTAAAACCGGCAGAATTTGTTATATTCAGGATTACACAGAAGACAGGAGAGGCTCAGTAAAAGCGGATAGCGTTTGAGAACCGAGCCTGACAGAAAGGATAGGTGAAGAGCATGGCAGGTGGATACCCACATGGGAAATTCAGATTTAAGGTAGAGATTGACGGCCTGACAGCCGGGGGATTTAGCGAAGTATCGGGATTTGATGCGTCCATTGATGTAATTGAATACCGGGAAGGGGATAAGGTGCAGACACCCTTAAAGATTCCAGGATTAAAGAAATATGGGAATATCACATTAAAGCAGGGACTGGTGGACAGTGATGTACTCTATCAATGGATGGCAGCGGGCTTTGAGGGAGATGTGGAGCGTAAAACCATAACCATTACATTAATGGATATTGCAGGAAATGATGCCGCCTCGTGGCAGGTAATTAATGCATGGCCAACAAAGTATACGGCACCGGATTTTAATGCATCCTCCTCCGAGGTGGCAGTGGAGACGCTGGAGATTGCACATGAAGGAATGACAAGAACAAAGTAATGGGTTAGGAGGAAAGAAATATGGTATTTCAGACGGAATATGAGTTTACGTTGCCGCGGGGATATCTGGATAACAGCGGTACATTACACAAGGAGGGAGTTATGCGGCTTGCAACGGCAGCAGATGAAATTCTTCCCCTAAAGGACCCCAGAGTACAGCAAAATCCGGGTTATCTGACCGTGATATTACTGGCGAGGGTGGTCACCGGATTAGGCGGGCTGCCGGCGGTGGATACCCGGGTTATCGAAAATTTGTATACGGCAGACCTGGCGTACCTGCAGGATTTATACGAAAGGATTAATTCAATGGAGACACCTTCCTATAAAACTGTTTGTCCTCATTGCAGCCAGGAGATTACGGTGCCGGTAAATTTTATGAATGCCGGAATATAACGGTGTATCCGGCAGAGCAGATTTATGAGGAGGCAGCATTTATTGCATACTATGCCCACTGGAGTCATGATGAAATTATGGCATTGCCTCATGGAGAGCGGAACAAATGGTGCCGGGAATTTTCAAAAATCAATAAAAGATTAAATGATGAATCGGAAAATGTGTTTGATGTAGGATGACGGGAGGTCTTTTTCAGCTTGGAATTACATGAAAATTTGATGTTAAATTACAGATTTAAGGTGTTGATTGATAACCAGGTAGCCTCCTTTTCTAAGATTTCCGGTCTTACTATGGACATCGAAACGGAAGTGATAGCAGAGGGTGGGCATAACGCTTCCGGATATATTGTGGAGGTACCGGCAAAGGCGGCTAAAATGTTACGGCTGGAGGGCGGCATTTATAAAAGCAGCAATTCCCTGCTGGAGAGGCTTCGTCCCGGAATGTTTTTGAGACGTGGGATTGTCATTATGGTGCTTGGACAGCAGGGAGTGATGCAGACTAAATATTCGGCAGAGGGTGCCTATGTTACCAAATGGGAGGTTTCTGAACTGAATTCGGAAAGCGGGCAGGTATTAATCCACACCTTTGAGATTGCCTATACACGGCTTAAGATATTAAAATGAGGCGGATATACAGTGGTGAAACAGTATGGAATGACGAAAAACAGTGAATTTGTAAATGAAATTATGGCGAAGTATCAAAGGGCTATGTCAGGAAATTCCTATGGATTGGTGCTGGTTTACCACAGACAAAAAAAAGAGCCCGGAGGTACAGTGGTTAAGCAGAACATAAGCCGACTGGTTACCCAGGAATTTTATACAAGGATGAAGCGGTACGAGAACCGGTATTACCAACGGATAACCAGCCGGGATAACTGGAAACTGCTACAGACCATAGAGCAGATTTATAACCAGCCGGGGGAGAAAAAACAGCTGGTGCATGTGCTTAAGAAGCTGGGCGTGGTGACAAAAAGCCAGAAGGAATGGCAGGAAACAAGGAAAACCTTAAAGAAGTATGAGGAGGAGCTGGTGCAGCTGAAAAGGAGGATAGCCAGCCAGGAGGAGTATTTTTTAAAAATCAGGAATCATGAAGAAAAGGCAGTTTCCACAAAGACCATTACCCGTGAGGTGATGGAGAATATTAAGAGGGAAATCCGTATGGAACGCTTAAGATACGGTCTGGATTAAGGATGGAAAGTGGTGTTGTGAGATGGGAAATACAGTGACAAAGGCAAAGCTGATTGTGGAGGGGCAGGAAAAACCCATTCAGGTGGAGTTTAATCCCGCAGCGTATAACCTGTCCAGCAGTATTCAGTATTCAGAAAAAAATATTCCGGGACTGGATGGACCCATTGGCCAGTATATTGCAGGAAACAGTACAACCTTGAATGTAACGCTTTTTTTTAATACCTATAATCCACCGACACTGGATAATCCCGAAGAGGGTGGAACAGATGTGACAAAATACACAAAGCGGATTAGAAATCTCACGCTGATAGACGGAACTCTTCACAGGGTTCCCAGAGTGACCTTTTCGTGGGGAAGTATTCAATTTACCGGTATTATAACAGATGTGAAAGAGAGCTATACCATGTTTTTAGCCGATGGAATGCCGGTACGGGCAAAGGTGGATGTTGATTTTAAGTCAGTCTATGACATTTCCACCGGTAAAAGGATGTCGCCATTGGAATCTCCTGACCGGACAAAAATAAAGACGGTGACACAGGGGGATTCCCTGTGGAGCATTGCGGCGCAGGAATATGAGGACCCTGAAAAGTGGAAGGTAATTGCAAAGGAAAATGGAATATTAAATCCACTGGAGCTTTTTCCGGGGCAAACGCTGAGATTGCCGCCGCTGTAGATGCGGGTGTTGGACATTTGCAGGATAAGGAAGTGGGATATGAAAAATAAAGATTGTATGACAGCAGTATATACATATGATGAGCTGGCAGCGGCGTATGATAATTTTTTAGTACCGGCGATGGCAGTTTATACTGGCAATAGCACAGAGGATATCATAAAAACCCAGGGGATTGCCGTTGACAATGTACAGGTTACCCTTTCGGCAGAGGAGACGGCGGGACTGCGCTTAGAGATTGTAAATGCATTTGATTTGGCAAGCCAT
>JAXVOW010000242.1:0-2005 GCA_037301995.1 bacterium
TTTTAATAATTGCTGGAACAATATCCTTCCCTGCCTCCCTGCTGAGTTCTGTCCGCTGATGTCCTGCAAGAATTTCGTATTTTCCCGGTATCTCATAAGCACAATCCTCAGCTGGCCGCACAATAACCGGTTCCATTACACCAAACTCTTTAATCGATTCCCGAATCAAATCCCTTTTCGCCTCAGGAGAAGGCTTGAATTTGTGGTTCTTATACGGAATCAGTTCTTCAATGGAAAGCTCCACGATTTCAAATTGTGAATCCGTAATGCCAAATAATTCATTTAATCCGTTAAAATCAGATGCCTTCCTTCTGTTTTCTTTTTTCTGGTTACCTGCCGCCTGTTTCGGACTGTCAAACCCGATGAAACTACTCATTTTCCACAACCTCCTTTGCAAGCTGCTTATATAAGTTTGCCACTATGCTTTCACCTTTTTTAATCCTTCCTGCTTTGTCTTCATACGCAAGCATTGGTGTCTGCTGCCGGATAGCCTTTGTAACCTCTGTAAGCCGTGGAATAACATAATCAAATATGTTAACTGTATTTCCAAACTTCCGTGTCACTTCCTCCACGGTCTGCTGTGATTCCTTATATTTTTCCGGGACTGCTACAAACAGGATTCCTTCAATATCCAGAGAAGGGTTTAAACGCCGTTTTACACGCAAAATATTCTTCAGTAGTAATTCCAGTCCAAGTGCTGCAAATTTTTCCGCCTGAAGGGGAATTAAGACCGAATCTGAGGCAACCAATGCATTAATGGTTATCATTCCCAGAGAGGGTCCGCAATCCAGCAAAATATAATCATATTCCTCTTTTATCTCTTCCAGGATATATTTCAGCACCTGTTCCCGGCTCATGGCATTGACCAGACTGACTTCCACAGAGGACATCATGACATTGCAGCATATATAATCCATAACATAATGCGCAGGCTCTTCCTTTTCTGTCCCGGTCAAAGAATCCTGTCCAACTGATTCCGGAACATTTACAATATCATGAAAAATATAATCATGAGGAGCATATTCCTCATCTGATATTGCCTGTAGCATCATCTGTGCAATGGTATCCTCCACCTCATCCGGAACATCATGCCCCATACAGTAGGTCAGGTTTCCCTGCTGGTCCAAATCCACCAGCAGGACCTTTTTTCCCATCTCTGCCAGACTGGCTCCTAAATTAAATGCTGTGGTAGTCTTACCAACACCACCCTTTTGATTGACGATTGCGATTGTTTTTCCTTTCATAGTACATTCCTCTTTTCTTTAAATATTTTTATATACCCTCTTTTCCATATCCGGTTTTGGTTTAATAAGCCAAAAGACCAGGATAGTTGCGCAACTACCCTGGTCAAAAGAGGAATGCTGCTTTATGGCAGCATGAAAAAAAGATATGGATTTCCATATCTTTTAATCACCAAATTTTATATAGACTTTTGAATAATAAATCCTTACTTTCCTTTCCTATTTTTTATAAAATACTGCTTTGTTTCCAAAATGCCGATTTTGACAGCAAAATTAATTATTCCCCAAAACACAAAAAAGCCCGGAACCTATCATATTCAAGGTTCCAGGCTTTTCAAAATAATAAGCGCGAGACGGGGATCGAACCCGCGACCCCCTCCTTGGCAAGGAGGTGCTCCACCGCTGAGCCACTCGCGCATGTCTTAACGACAGGTATTAATATACCAAATACAAAATTATTTGTCAACTATTATTTTTATTTTTTTTTAATTATTTAAACAAAGAGAATTTCCCTTCACTGTGCGGTCAGTGATATCATGTACGCTATTTTATTATTTTACTGCCTGTAACCGGATAAACCTCATAATCTTCGGTAATCCCACCATAAAATACCTCCACCTTGTTCTTGTCAGAATCCAGAGTATAGTAAAAAACCGGATTACTGAAAGGGGTTCCGTCTGCATCTTTTTTGGATTTTCCCTTCACCTCATCCACAGATAGTATTTCATAAACTGCCTTTTTAAAGTCACTGCCATCCATATCCT
>JAXVOW010000243.1:0-4668 GCA_037301995.1 bacterium
CTCCAATCTGCGCCGCAGCCTCCAATGGAATCGCATTATCCTTTTTCCCTCCCTCGATGGAATGCAGGGCAAAGGAAAGCTTATGCTGTATTTCATAAAGCACCCTGCCAAGTATCAGATTGGCATTTCCTCTCTCCTTGTCAATCTCACAGCCGGAATGTCCTCCCTGCAGACCTGTCACGGACAATTCATACCATACCAGCTCCCGGGACTCTTCTCTTTCCACAGGCAGAACAGACTGGGTTGACAAGCCGCCTGCACAGCTGCTTAAGAAAATCCCCTCTTCTTCAGAGTCCAGATTCAGCATCCGGCTGCCTTTCAGCATAGATAAGTCAATCCGGTTCGCTCCCTCCATACCTACTTCTTCCGAAACCGTAATGATATACTCAAGAGGCGGATGGGAAATGGTATCATCATCTGCAATCGCCAGCATATACGCCACCGCAATGCCATCATCCCCACCTAACGTGGTATCCTTTGCCGTAACATAATCGCCCTTAATCCGGAGTTTAAGACCATCCTTTTCCATATCAATGTCCGCATCCGGCTTTTTTTCGCAGACCATATCCATATGCCCCTGTAAAATCAGGGGTTCTTCCTGCTCACGTCCGGCACTGGCAGGTACCAGCATTACCACATTATATAAATCATCCTGATAGACCTTAAGCTTTCGCTTTTTTGCAAATTCCACCAGATAATCACTGACTGCCTTTTCATGATAAGAGCCTCTTGGAATTTTACTGATTTCCTCAAAAAAGTAAAAAACGCCATGCGGTTCTAATTCTGACAATACGCCCATTTTTTTCTCTCCTTTTCCAAGCCGTTCCGATTAGTTCTTTCCTTTTCTTTCCATAAAGTATACCATAGTTGCAATCAAAATACCAAAGAAAACAATTCCTCCTGCATTTCCAAGGTAAAAAGTACCTGAGAGATTAATTTTTTCCAGTAAATTGGTGGTTCCAACCGGTATCATCGCAAAAACTGCCAGCAAAATTCCCACCAGACCTTCCCCGGCAATCATACCGGATGCATAGAGAATTCCCCGCTCCCTCGCTTTCTCAGTACGTTTCTCATAAAACAGACGGAGAATTCCTCCTGCCATAATCGGAACGGACAAATGAATCGGTAGATACAGTCCCACTGCAAATGGCAGCACCGGAAGCTGCAATATTTCGATGATAACTGCCACTGCTACCCCGGCAAATACCAGGTTCCATGGAAGATTTCCCTCCATAACTCCCTCCACCACCATTTTCATCAAGGTTGCCTGTGGCGCCGGAAGCTCAGAGGAGCCATAGCCCCATGCCATGTTTAACAGATATAGTACACCCCCGATGGTAAAGGCCGATGCCACCACCCCAATCATTTCTCCAATCTGCTGTTTTATCGGTGTTGCCCCTACCAGATATCCGGTTTTTAAATCCTGGGATGTATCACCTGCCATAGCCGCAATAATACAGATTACCGTACCAATACAAATCGCTGCAACCATGCCCTCCATCCCGTTATTTCCGATAAATTTCAACAGAAAGGTAGATATCAGCAGCGTTGCTATTGCCATACCGGATACCGGGTTGTTGCTGCTTCCCACAAGTCCCACCATTCTTGAGGAAACTGTGGCAAAGAAAAAGCCAAACACTACAATTAAAATGGCACCGGCAAGATTTACAGGAACTACAGGAATCAGCCACAAGGCAACTGCAAGGATTACAATGCCCCAGAATACAAACCAGACAGGCAATTCTCTCGTATTCTCCTCTGATTGGTCATGGGCACGGCTTTTTAAAGACTCCCGGAATGTCATCCATATCAATGGAATGGATTTTACAAGAGAAATAATACCTCCTGCTGCCACCGCACCTGCGCCGATATAACGAATATAATTTCCCCATATTCCCCATGTGTCCAACTCACTGATTGGCACATCTGCCGGGAATAGAATGGCATTTCCTCCGGCCAGTACCAACAAGGGCATAATCACAAACCATCCAAGCACACCTCCGGCAAACAGGTAGGACGCTACCTTTGGCCCACAAATATATCCGACCCCCAGCAGCGCCGGCAATACATCTGCCCCGATTCCTGCTCCCTTATACCGTTTCAGGCTGTAATCCACCTCAGATGGAAATATTTTCAGGCCGTCTGCAATGAATTTATACACCGCACCGATAAACAGTCCTGCAAATACGGCAACCGCTTCTCCTGCCTGCTCCGCCGCCAGCAGTACCTTTGCGCATGCTGTTCCCTCAGGAAATGTCAGTGTATTTTTCTCCCTCACAATAAGCATATTCCGTAAAGGCACCATAAATAATACGCCAAGCAGTCCTCCACATAAGGTAATCAGTGAAATTTCCAGGAATCCAGGGGGATTGTCCCCTGTCTCATTTGCCCACATAAAAAGAGCCGGTATCGTAAATATAGCACCTGCCGCCAATGATTCTCCTGCGGAACCAATGGTCTGAACCATATTATTCTCCAACACTGACTCTTTCTTTAATAAAATTCTTATAATTCCCATGGAAATGACTGCCGCCGGAATAGATGCGGATACCGTCATACCAACCCGCAGTCCCAGATATGCGTTTGCACCACCAAACAATACCGCAAGCAAAATACCGAGTATTATTGCCGTTTTTGTAAGCTCTACCTTACCATTTTTTGTACCCTTCATAAGCAAACTCCTTCTCTTACATTCTCAGGTTAGTCTGCCTTTTTCTTCCATGGCTTATACATATTTTAAATAAATTTATTTTTCACGATTCTGTCCAAGGGGGAAAACTGGAATTTCCCTCCTAGGAACGGTAATCTCCATTAATTTTTACATAGTCATAGGTCAAATCACATCCCCATGCTCTGGCTTCCGCCTCTCCGTCATGCAGGGAAATATGAACCAAAATCTCATCCTCTGCAAGTACTTCCTTTGCAAAATCTTCTGAAAATACAATACCTGCGCCATTACGGCACACCGGAAGAACTCCTTTCCCGGAAGCGAGCTCTACATCCACCTTATTGATATCAAAGTCTGCCTCAGCGTATCCCACTGCACATAGGATTCGTCCCCAGTTTGCATCCTCTCCAAACATGGCACATTTAAATAATGGAGAACGGATAACGCTTTTGGCAACAATAATTGCCGTGTCCAAATCCTTTGCCTCCGAAACCGTACACTCAATCAGCTTCGTAGCTCCTTCTCCATCCTTCGCCAGCATTTTTGTCAGGTTCATCATCACAATATAAAGCGCCTGCTTAAAGGCCTGGTAAGCTTCATCCTCCACTGTAATCTCTTTATTGCCTGCCATTCCATTTGCCAGCACACAAATCATATCATTGGTTGAGGTATCCCCGTCAATGCTCAGACAATTGTATGTTATTTTCGTAATTTCTGAAAGCGCCTTCTGAATCAGCTCTGGGGAGACAGCCGCATCTGTTGTAAGAAAATTCAGTGTGGTTGCCATATTGGGATGAATCATTCCACTACCCTTTGCCATACCACCCAAAGTGCATGTAACTCCTCCTGCTGTAAAGGTTACAGCAATTTCCTTTGGCACTGTATCCGTTGTCATAATGGCATTGACTGCTCTGAAATTACCATCATAGGAAAGTCCGCTTACCAGCTCACCAATATGGCTCTCAATCGGCTCTATGGGAAGAACCTGTCCAATAACACCAGTGGAGGCAACAATCACTTCATCTGCTGCAATTCCCAGCTCCTTTGCCGCCAGCTCCGTCATTTTCTGTGCCTTCACCTCCCCATCAGCATTACAGGTATTGGCATTTTTTGAATTGGCGATAACCGCCCTGCTTTTTCCCTCCGTTGCTGACAGGTGCTTTTTCGTGACAAGAATCGGAGCTCCCTTTACCTTATTGGTAGTATATACGGCAGCCGCATTACATATCCTATCACTAACTATCAATGCCAGGTCATTTTTATTCTTATCCGCATATAATCCGCAGTTAAGCCCATTTGCTTTAAACCCCTTTGCTGCACAGACGCCGCCCTGCACATATGTATATCCTTCAAATTGTTCCAAACCCATTCTCTTCTTCCTCCTGCTCTTTTTCCTTCATCGTTCTAATAATATACTCCTGTTCTTATTTCGTCAAGAAAGCCTTGGGCTCTCCTGTCAGCTCTCTGTCGGTTTTTCCGTTTCACCAGCCTGTTAAGCCGCATTTTCCCCTGTGCCATTTTCTTCTGTCTCATCCTTCTCTCCTGCTTTTTCCATCTCTTTCTCCATACCTGCCGGATAAAGGATATTATCCATACTCTGATAAATAATGGCTTTCTCCACTTCCAGCCGCTTGTCAATCCACTTCTCCAATGTTTTCATGTTATTTTCAGAAAGCGGTTCCTTTACCCCCAGAACAACTGTCATCTGTTCTTTACTGCTATCCTTCAAATATCCAGCATGCACTGCGGTTACCTTTGGATACAGCGCTATAATTTCCTCCTGCAGCGCCTCCACATCCACTTCACGGCTCTGGTATTCTGAAAGCTCTGACTTTACAGCAATCAGCTGGCTTTGCAGCTCCTGATAATCCGCTTCATTGGAAGCATTCAGCTGACTGGTCTCATTTTTTACATAAGCCTCTAATTCCTCTGAGGTAATTCCAGCCTTTACAACAGTCTGCTGGACATTCAGGGAAAGATTTTCAATATGGTACTCTTCC